>SLKH01000363.1 GCA_007134665.1 Balneolaceae bacterium | reverse complement strand
TAACCAGACTGGGCCTGGCCAATTGATGGCAACAGAAAAAGAAATAAAATCAGGTAAAGTCTGTATCGATTTTCCAATCTGGCAGTATTTTATCGTTGATGACGAATTCATGAATTAACTTGAAGATTCGTACCTGCTCCGGCCAGAAAATATAAGAAGGGATCTGATCGATTGTAACCCATTTGAATGATTTATGCTCATCGTCGAGTTTCACAGGGCTATCTGATTCTAATTCAGCCGCAAATGCAGGTATCAAATGGATCTGATCCGATTTGGGTTCATAAAAATGATTAAGTGTTGGTACGGCCCAATAGTTCTTTGGCTTTACACCGGTCTCTTCCTTAAGCTCTCTGATCGCAGCTTCCCATCGGGATTCATCGTTTTTTACCTTTCCGCCAATCATTCTCCATTGACCACTGTAGATCTTGTTATCCGCTCTTTTCAGAAGCAAAAAAAATACATGATTATTCTTGCGCTGGTACGCGTAAAGGTCAATCAGTTTTTTTTTGCCACTCATGTGAGTTACTTTACCTTTTCCTGAAAATATTCAAGAGTTCTCTTCAGGCCTTCAGATCGATCAACTCTTGGCTCCCAATCGAGTATCTCTCTTGCCCTGCTGATATCCGGTTTTCTCACCTGTGGATCATCTTTCGGCAATTCCTTATAAATAATTTTACTTTTCGAACCGGTCAGCCTGATGATCTCCCTGGCAAACTCGAGTATCGTGATCTCCTGAGGATTTCCGATGTTGACCGGTTCCACATAATCACTGTTTGCAAGCCGGAAGATCCCTTCCACAAGATCATCAACGAAGGTAAATGAACGTGATTGAGATCCATCTCCGAAAACGGTGATATCCTTACCTTCCAGTGCCTGAGACATGAAAGTTGGCAATGCCCTCCCGTCATCAAGCCGCATACGTGAACCATAGGTATTGAATATTCTCACTATTCTGGTTTCAACTCCATGATAGCGGTGGTAAGCCATTGTCATCGCCTCTGCAAACCGTTTTGCCTCATCATAGACTCCTCTGAAACCGATTGGATTTACATTTCCCCAGTACGTTTCAGGTTGAGGGTGTACCAGCGGATCACCATAAACTTCACTGGTTGAT
This sequence comes from Balneolaceae bacterium, assembly GCA_007134665.1. Lineage (GTDB taxonomy): Bacteria > Bacteroidota > Rhodothermia > Balneolales > Balneolaceae > SKRC01. Next base: position 14,562 of record SLKH01000363.1, on the reverse strand, counting down.
GCGAGCAGGAATCGTGCATTTTTCTCTTTTGCCAGGCCAAGGGCCTTATGTGTTCCGAGTGACCCTACTTTGAGGGTCTGAATCGGCATTTCAAGATAATCAATTGGTGATGCCGGGGAAGCAAAATGCAAAATCAGGTCGAGGTCACCTTTCACATGAATATAATTTGTTACATCATGTTCAATAAATTGGAACGCTTTATTTCCAAAAAGGTGCTCAATATTTGAAGTGCTTCCCGTTATCAGATTATCCATGCAAATGACATGATATCCTTCACTGATAAAACGGTCGCTCAGATGAGATCCAAGAAAACCTGCGCCACCTGTAATAAGTACTTTTTTTTCAGACATTTATTTTTGGTCTACCGACACTGATATATTTAAGGTTTAGTTCTGCAGCTCTTTCAAGGTCAAACAGGTTTCGTCCGTCGAAAATCAGGGGCTCCTTCATGACTTCAGCAAACTTTTCAATATTCGGTCGCCTGAATTCATTCCATTCGGTGCAAATTACAAGGGCATCCACATTCTGAATTGCTGAATCCCGATCCTCCATGAAAGTAATATGTTCAAGTGCGAGCGGATCGGCAGCCTGTTTAAATGTTTCCATTGCTTCAGGGTCATAAACTTTCATATTTACGCCAAGCCTTGCCAGCTCCCGGGTGATGTACAAAGAAGGAGCTTCGCGGACATCATCAGTTTCAGGTTTGAAACTCAATCCCCATACTCCGAAAGTCTTCCCTTTAAGATTATCTACAAAATAATCCTTGATTTTATCGACGATGGAGAGCTTCTGAAGTTCATTAACTTTCATCACTGAATCAAGGATTTTAAAGTCGTATCCATTGTTGCCGGCGGTATAATGAATCGCCTGTACATCTTTTGGAAAACAACTGCCACCGTATCCAATTCCTGCAAAAAGAAATCGTTTACCGATACGGCTATCTGTTCCGATTCCTTTTCTCACATGATCAACATCAGCACCTACCCGCTCACAAATATTAGCAATCTCATTCATGAATGTGATTTTTGTTGCAAGGAGTGCATTCGCTGCATATTTGGTAATCTCCGAACTTCTTTCATCCATCACAATAATCGGATTACCACTCCGAACAAAAGGTTCATAAAGCCGCTTCATGATCTCTGCTGCTTTGGGGCTTGACGTACCGATCACAACGCGTTCAGGTTTCATGAAATCTTCCACTGCTGCTCCTTCCCTTAAAAATTCCGGGTTGGAAACCACATCAAATTCAACAGAAGTTTGTGATTCAATCTTCTCTTTTACTTTCTGTGCCGTTCCAACAGGTACCGTGCTCTTGTTTACGATAACTTTATAGGTCCCAAATTGATCGATCAGCTTGCCAAGCTGCTGGGCAACAGTTAATACTGCAGTCAAATCTGCCTGCCCGTCTGCACCAGGCGGAGTTGGCAGTGCAAGAAAAATAATTTCAGCATCCTTGACGGCTGATTCCAGGTCGGTGGTGAATTTCAATCGTTTTTCCCGAATAGCCCGGTTAAAAACACGATTCAATCCGGGTTCATAAATTGGTATTTCCCCTTTATTCAGGTTTTCAATTTTATTTTCATCTATATCGACACATGTTACATCATTGCCGCTGTCTGCAAAACATGTCCCTCCTACCAAGCCTACATAACCGGTTCCCACGACTGCTATTTTCATTATTTATTTACGTTCAATTTTCTTGATTTCGAGTTTCATTTTTCCTGCAGGTACAGTCACCTCTACAACATCACCTACCTCCTTTCCGAGAAGTGCTTTACCTATTGGTGAGTCAATAGAAATTTTACCTGCTTTAAAATCAGCCTCCTGTTTGTTCACCAGTGTATACGACATCTCTTTGCCCATTTTGTGATTCAGAATTGTTACTGTTGACAACAAATAAGCTTTAGAACTGTCTATATTACGATCATCGATGATACTTGAATGAGCAAGTGTGTTTTCAAGTTCGGCAATTCGCTTTTCAAGTAATCCCTGAGCTTCCTTCGCTGCATCATACTCAGCATTTTCACTCAGATCCCCCTTAGCTCTCGCTTCAGCAATTTCTTCTGCTATTTCCTTGCGTCCTCTCATCTTCAAATCTCTTAGCTCTTTCTCCAGTTTTTCAAAACCTTCTTTGGAGAGATAATTCTTTTTCATCACAAAATTTTTCTTTTGATTTCATATTAGTTTATGAATTGGCTATAAAAACGGTACATACCGATTCACATTATATCGTGATTTCGGCTATTTGTTCAAATCGGGAACAGTGCAATGAATGTATATAACCGCCAATAATTTACCAATTCTTTACCTCCTGCTGAGGACGGGTAAAAATAGAATGTTCAGAAGTGTTTACCAATAATAATTTCATAATATAGAACCGATAAACAGTGCAAGGAATTAAGAAATCTACCAGGCAGATTCTCGAATCAAACAGAAAAAGAAATTCACCCCTCAGAAGTGAGTTTATTCTCTGTGCACATAATATAAGAAGTATGTACAATGTGGGTTCACTGTTCAGATCTGCTGATGCTTTTGACATTCATGAATTATGGCTTTCGGGATTTACCCCATCTCCACCCCGGCCGGAAATAACTAAAACAGCACTGGGAGCTGAAGAAACGGTTGAATGGAGGCAGATTGATGATTTGAATCAATCGATCAGGATACTTAAAAATAACGGATATACAATTTGTGGATTAGAACAGACATTCGGTAGCATATCCATAAATTCATATAAGCCGCAATCATCTAAAATTTGTCTTATCCTGGGTAATGAAGTCACCGGTATTGATGATGAAGTACTCTCTCTGATCGATCAGTTTCTGGAAATTCCTCAATTTGGTGAAAAACATTCACTTAATGTATCTGTTGCTGCAGGGATTGGTATCTATGCCTTTTTCGATAAACTGTGTTGATGTTAAAAACGATTTTTATTGGTGATCAGCTTTGGTAACTTTGCACGCATCCGATTAACTTTGGGGCTGATAAAATAAATTGATTTCATGAGTAAACGTACATTAGTAACATCTGCTCTTCCTTATGCAAATGGACCCATTCACCTTGGGCATCTTGCAGGGGCGTATTTGCCTGCAGACCTCTATACGAGATACAAACGGCTGCGGGGCGAAGATATCATTCATATCTGTGGCTCGGATGAACACGGAGTGCCGATAACGATTGCAGAAGAAAAAAAAGGAGTCAAACCTCAGCAGATCGTTGACGAATTTCATGAAAGAAATAAAAAAGTTTTCCGTGAATTTGGGATTGATTTTGATTATTACGGAAGAACCAGTTCCAAATTACATCATGAAACGTCACAGGATTTTTTCAAAAAACTTAATGAAAAAGGAATATTCGTTAAGAAAAAAGAAAAACAGCTTTTTGACCAGGAAGCAAATATGTTCCTGCCTGATCGATATGTAACCGGGACGTGTCCGGTTTGTGGCCATGAAGAAGCCTATGGAGATCAATGCGAAAAGTGTGGCTCTTCCCTTTCACCTGTTGAACTGATCAAACCAAAGAGTGTGCTCACAGGAAATACCCCGGTCACTAAAGAAACTGAACACTGGTATCTGCCCCTTGGAAAACTTCAACCGGAGATCGAATCCTGGATCGAATCGAGAGTAGGCTGGAAAGCAAACGTACTTGGACAGTGCAGAAGCTGGCTGAAGGAAGGATTGAACGACAGAGCTGTCACACGTGATCTTACATGGGGTGTTCCGGTACCACTTGAAGGTGCAGAAAACAAAGTACTTTATGTCTGGTTCGATGCACCTATCGGTTATATTTCAGCAACCAAAGAGTGGGCAATCGAGAAAGGTGATAAAGAACGTTGGAAAACGTACTGGCAGGATGATGAAACATCACTCATTCATTTTATTGGTAAAGACAATATAGTTTTTCACTGTATTATGTTTCCTCTGACGCTGATGAAATATGGTGAGTTTGTACTACCTGAAAATGTACCTGCAAACGAATTTCTAAACCTGGAAGGAAGAAAATTATCCACTTCGAAAGGGTGGGCTGTCTGGCTGGAAGATTATATGGAATCATTTGAGCCTGATTTGTTACGATATGTTCTTGGGACAACGCTTCCTGAAACCAAGGATTCAGATTTTTCCTGGAAAGATTTCCAAACCAGAATAAACAGTGAACTGGCGGATATACTTGGTAACTTTATATTCAGAACCCTCTCTTTTACTGATAAATATTTTAATGGAATGGTACCGGAATTATTGAATCCGGGTGAAAAAGATTTATCAGCCCTGAATGAAATAGCTCAGGCAAAAGCCCGGATTTCTGAATCTTATGATCGCTTTCGTTTTCGGGAAGCGATTGCTGAAACCATGAACCTGGCACGGACCGGCAATAAGTACTTTACCGAAACCGAACCCTGGAAGACCCGGAAGGATAATGTTGAAGCATGCGGAAATACCCTATATGTATCAATTCAGATTTGTGCAGCATTATCGGTTCTGTTCCGTCCGGTTCTACCCAATAAAATGAAGGAATTGGCAACATCATTAAATTTGACCGAAGAGTTAAACTGGAACGATGTTACAACTAAAATGATTAAACCGGAAACAGATGTGAAAGCAGGAAATATCCTTTTTGCAAAAATCGAGGACGATGTGGTTGATGCTGAACTTGAAAAACTAAAAGAAAGTTCAGAGTCTGACGAAATAGAAAAGAAGTATACCCCACTCAAGAAAACTGCAGATTACAATAATTTTGCAAACCTCGATCTGCGGGTTGGACTAATTACAAATGCAGAAGATTTACCTGACTCAAACAAGCTTTTAAAACTAACCATTGATCTCGGGTTTGAAACAAGGACAATTCTGGCAGGTATTAAAAATGTATATTCACCTAAAGATATCATCGGGCGGAAAGTGTGTGTGGTTGCCAATCTCGAACCAAAAAAAATGATGGGTATAGAAAGCAACGGAATGGTTTTAATGGCAGAAGAAGATGATGGAAAGCTGCACTTCATGACTACTGAAGCTGATATCGGCAGTCCTGTTTTTTAATTAGATCTGATGGAATCAACTTACTCTCATTTGCATCTGGGTTGTACATTAAACAGTCAATCTACTTCATTCAGGTTATTTTTTCCGAATGCTGAATCGGTCAGATGCCTGATATACGATTCATATAACGATAAGGATTATCAGGACTATGCCATGCGTTCTGATGACGGTGAAATCTGGCGCCTGACAATTGAAAAGAATCTGACAGGAAAATGGTATCAATACAAGCCAGAATATAAAAAAGGTGAAAAACCAAATACCCCTTATGCCTCTTTCCCTTTTGCAGATCCGTACAGCAGGCATGTTACCTCAAAAAACACATACAGGCTTGAAGCTAAATCCTATATTTTTGAATCGGACTTTGACTGGGAAGATGATACATTCATTCCAATCGATGATCCCAGGGATCTCATTATTTATGAAACGCATATTAAAGACCTGGTATCCCATAACTCCAGCCGAGCAAAAGGTGAAAGTATCTACGCAAAATGGCTTGATCCCGATCAGATTGGAGGAATTCCTCACCTGAAAAAAATCGGTGTAAATGCAGTAGAATTTTTACCCTTGCACAAGTTTCCCACGTTTGAGCCCCCTTATGGTCAGAAAACGAATGAAGGCCATCTGAATACCTGGAATCCTTATTCAAGAAATTATTGGGGGTATATGACTTCTTTTTTTCTTGCTCCAGAAACTATTTATGCTTCAGATGGGGGTCTGAGTCCCGGCAAAGTCAATGGAATCAATACCCATGCAGTTAATGAATTCAAAGAGGTAGTAAAATTACTGCACAGAAATGGAATCGCCGTTATCATGGATGTGGTTTTTAACCATACTTCCCTATTCGATATTAATGCATTATGCCATCATATGCCGGAAATATACCTGAGGCATGATGAAAATGGCAAACTCATGAATCGAAGCGGCACGGGTAATGAAATGAATAGTGAGCATCCGATTGTAAGAAAATTGATAATCGATTCCATCAGGTACTGGATGGAGGAATATCACATTGATGGATTTCGATTTGATCTTGCCGGGCTGTTGGATGAAAAAAGCTGGGATAAAATCAGGGAAACGGCAAAATCGATCAATCCTGATGCTGTAATTATCGCCGAACCCTGGGGTGGGCGATACGTCCCTTACCTGTTTTCCAATCATGGCTGGTCATCATGGAACGACCGATTCAGAAATGGTATCAAGGGATCCGATCCATTGCATGACAGAGGGTTTATCTTTTCCGACTGGCAAAACGGAATGGATCGTAAACAGCTTGAAAACCTCTTTCAGGGAACTGTCCGGGAATTTGCAGGTGGATTGTTTAAAACCTCTGCACATTCAGTGAACTACCTTGAAAGCCATGATGGATATACTCTTGGCGATTTTATCAGAATTTCAACAAGATATGACGGAGAAAACCCGGTTGTGGAAAATCGTGAGGTTCATAATGCTTTGTCACAGGATGAGAGAAGAATTGCAAAACTTGGTGCTTTTTGCCTGATGGTTAGCCCCGGGATGGTTATGATTCATGCCGGGCAGGAGTTTGCCCGGTCCAAGGTGATACCGAAGGATGAAGAATACGATTCTGAAGCCGGGCGGATGGATTATAACAGTTATAACAAAGATAATGAAACCAACTGGATCAATTTCAGGGATATTGAAGCGAACAGGGAATTGTTTAATTATTATATTGGGCTGATAAAAATCCGCAATGGGTCACCTGCACTCAGAAAATCCGAACACAACTCAATTCATTTTGAATATTACAGTGATCCTTTGCATATCTGTTATTACATAAACGGTGAAGCATCCGGCGATATCTACGATTATTATGTTGCTATCAATGTTACTTATACCAACGGGATGCATATACATTTACCAAAAGGGACCTGGGAAGTGATTGTAAGCAATGGATTTGCATCGCTTTCACCCATCGATTTAATTCGAGATTCAGTAACCATTCAGCCACGAACTGCAATGTTAGTCAGGAAGTTGCGTCATTAAATCAAGTGAGATATTTTAGTCAAAATTTAAACGCTAACGAATAAGGAATCTATTTTGCCTGAGTTAGAAAAGAGTTCACGGGGAACCTGGAATACGAAACTTGGTTTTATTCTGGCTGCTGCCGGTTCCGCAGTAGGCCTTGGAAATATCTGGGGTTTTCCTACTCAGGTAGCTGATAATGGCGGCGCTGCATTCATTTTAATCTATCTTGTATGCTGTCTTGTGGTTGGCTTTCCTGTGATGATTGCTGAATTTACGATTGGAAGAAGAACTCAAAAAAATCCGGTTGGTGCATTCAAGGCATTAGGCAAGGGTTTTTTGGCTCCGCTCATCGGTTACTGGGGAGTTCTTTGTGGTGTGATGATTCTCTCCTTCTATCTCGTTATATCAGGCTGGACATTGGGTTATGTATTGGAAGAGGTATTTTATTTTTTCGGCCATGAATCGATTGCCTCCACACTTGGGGATCTTGGCCATGGGTTAAAGAATGCTGTATTTTCAGTGATTTTTATGCTCCTAACCGTATTGATTATTACAGGAGGTGTGAGTCAGGGGATTGAACGGGCAACAAAAGCTCTCATGCCAATTCTGCTTATATTGCTGATAGCCCTGATCGTTTACATTTTTACACTTGATGGAAGCATGGAAGGATTGATAATGTATATTAATCCTGATTTTTCTACTGTAGACGGTGATCTTATTTTATCGGCATTGGGTCAGGCATTCTTCTCTCTTTCTCTCGGCATGGGTGCATTGATAACATATGGTTCTTATTTAAACAAAGAGCAAAATCTGGTTGAATCTGCAGCATATGTAACTCTGACAGATGTCGGTATAGCTTTTATTGCAGGTCTGCTCGTGATTCCGGCCATGTTTGTCGCACAATATGGAGGTACTGAAATCTTTAATCCCGAAACCGGTGCACTTCATTCAAGTGTCACTCTTGTTTTTGATGTTCTGCCAGAGCTTTTCCATCAAATTGGAGGAGTACTGGGCATGATTATTGGGATTACCTTTTTTATTCTGCTGGGGTTGGCAGCTCTAACCTCCTCCATTTCCCTTCTCGAAGTACCGGTATCATATGTGATTGATGAGTTTAACGTAAGAAGAAAAAAAGCTGCCTGGGGCGTCGGAAGCCTTGTTGCAATAATTGCTATTATTATTTCATTTGATATTTCACTTATCGACTATTTTGTTTACATCTTTAATGAAATAGGACTTCCCCTTGGTGGGTTGATGATCTGTCTTTTCCTTGGGTATTTCTGGAAAGCTGAAAATGCATTGCTTGAAATTGAGCAAGGATTTGAAGGTGTTGAAAGTCATTGGTTTGCAAAAGTATGGACGTTTTTCATAAGATATATTTGTCCTGTTTTAATTGGACTGGTATTGATTACAACCATTTATAATATAATTTCATAGCAACTTTGTTGGATGAATTCTGCTGAATTGTTTGTTTAACAACAGAGCTACCCATATTTTCTGACGCACCTGAAACTGAGAATATAATATGGCTAAAATAGATACATCGGATTTCCGACCCGGTTTAAATATACTTGTAGATGATGAAATCTACTCCATTGTTGAATTTCAGCATGTCAAACCTGGAAAAGGTGGTGCATTTGTTCGCACCAAATTGAAAGGGGTAGTCAATGAAAAGAATATCGAAAAGACGTACAGGTCTGGTGAGAAAGTAGAATCAGTCAGAATTGAGAGCCATACCTATCAATTTTTATATTCTGATGCCGGTTTGTACTACTTCATGAACCAGGATACTTACGAACAATTTCCTCTTGAAAAAGAGAGGGTATTGAAACCTGAATTTGTAACAGAAGGTGAAAATTGTACTTTGCTCATAGACGTGGATAATGACCAGGTGCTTTATGCCGAACCACCCGCTCATATCGTATCAACAGTAGAAGAAACAGATCCTGGACTACGTGGAGATACTGCTCAGGGTGGCAGTAAACCAGCAACAATATCGTCAGGAGCTGTTATACAGGTGCCTTTATTTATTAATAAGGGAGATCAAATCAAAGTGGATACCCGCACGGGCGAATACGTAGAACGAGTGAATATAAACTAACTGAATATGGATTTAAAACTGGTAAAAAACATACTCGACCTGATCAGTGAAAGTGATGTAAATGAAGTCTCAATTGAGGAAGGCGATTTTAAAATCAAGGTGAAAAAGAGATCGGATTCCGGGCATCAGGACTCACCTGTTTACCACTACCAAATGCCACAACAGGCTCCGCAAGCTCAAGAAAATCCACCTGACTCACCAGGTACTGCAGCACAATCTCAAAAAGGTGAGGCGACTCAAAGTGATACTTCCCGGGAAGCGGAAGGAACTACTGTCAAATCTCCTATTGTAGGTACATTTTACAGATCTCCGTCCCCCGATTCTGATCCTTTTATAGAAATCGGAGACAGAGTTGAAACCGGGCAAACCCTGTGTATTGTTGAAGCAATGAAAATCATGAATGAAATTGAGGCTGAATTTAGCGGCACTCTTCAAAAGATTCTTGTTGATGATGCACAGCCTGTTGAATTTGATCAGCCCCTATTTATCATCAAAAAAGATTAACCGATCATTTGCATGTTTAAAAAAATTCTTATTGCCAACCGTGGCGAAATAGCATTGCGCATTATCCGGACATGCAAGGAAATGGGTATTAAAACTGTAGCTGTCTTCTCAAAAGCCGATGAAGACAGCCTGCATATTAAATTTGCAGATGAAGCGGTCTGTATAGGGCCTGCTCCGAGTAAAGAAAGTTACCTGAAGATCCCTGCAATCCTCTCTGCTGCCGAAATTACTAATGCCGAAGCAATTCATCCCGGTTACGGTTTCCTGGCAGAAAATGCCGAATTTTCAAGAATCTGTTCCGAACATGAGTTGAAATTTATAGGCCCCTCTCCTTCCATGATTTCTAAAATGGGAGATAAAGCCACAGCCAAAGCAACGATGATAGATAGCGGAGTTCCTGTAGTGCCCGGGTCCGAAGGAATCGTTGAGGAATATGAAGAGGCAAAAACGGTATGCAGGGAAATGGGTTACCCGGTGATAATAAAAGCTTCTGCAGGCGGCGGCGGGCGAGGTATGCGCATCGTACATGAGGAATCCAAATTGAAACAGGCATTCGATACCTGCCGGAATGAAGCAGCAAATGCATTTGGCAATCCGGATGTTTACATCGAAAAGTTTGTACAGAACCCGCGTCATATTGAAATCCAGATCATTGGAGATCAGCACGGTAACGTTGTTCACCTTGGAGAAAGGGAGTGTTCCCTGCAGCGAAGAAACCAGAAACTACTTGAAGAGGCTCCATCCCCGGTCATGACTCCGGAACTTCGGGAAAAAATGGGAAATGCAGCAGTCCGTGCCGGAGAAGCAATCAATTATGAAGGTGCGGGTACGATTGAGTTTTTGGTTGATAAAGATCGCAATTTCTACTTTATGGAGATGAATACACGTATCCAGGTTGAGCATCCCGTAACTGAAGAAATCACCCACTGTGATCTTGTAGCTGAACAGATTAAGGTCGCTGCCGGTCAGAAACTGAATTTAAAACCACTAAAAATGCGGGGACATGCCATTGAGTGCAGAATCAATGCAGAAGATCCCGCTCATAATTTCAGGCCTTCTGCGGGCACGATTAATGTTTTTCACACCCCCGGAGGCCACAGTGTCAGAATTGATACCCATGCTTATTCCGGCTATAAAATTCCGCCTCATTATGATTCCATGATTGCTAAATTAATTGTAAGCGCACCTACACGAGGTGAAGCTATTAAAAGAATGAGACGGGCACTTGAAGAATTTATTATTGAAGGAATTAAAACTACGATCCCCTATCATTTACAGTTAATGGACGATGAAAATTTTAAAACAGGTAAATTCAATACGCATTACCTGGAATCACATTTTAAATATCAACCACCTGAAAAGCAGTAGATAGCTATGAAATTTCCTGAGGATCTGAAATACACAAACGAGCATGAGTGGATAAGGCTCAATGAGGATGGAACAGCAACCGTTGGAATAACGGATTTTGCCCAGGGTGAACTTGGTGATATCGTATTCGTTGAACTCGAAGAGTCCGGATTTACATTCAAAAAAGATGATGTATTCGGTACTGTAGAAGCTGTAAAGACTGTTTCAGAACTCTATGCACCGGTTGCCGGTGAAATTGCAGAGGTAAATGAAAATCTTGAAGATGATCCGGAACTGGTTAACAGCGATCCATACGGTTCGGGATGGTTGGTCAGAATATCCATATCAGACCCTGACGAACTGGACAGCCTGATGAGTGTTGAAGAGTATAAAAAAATTATAGACTAAATTTAGCTGCCAACTTAAATAAAGCTATGCACGCTTTCCATGATGAGTGGGTCCTGATTCTTGACTTCGGATCTCAGTATACACAATTAATCGCAAGACGGGTTCGTGAGCTTCATGTTTATTGTGAAATTCACCCGTATGATACCGATCTGTCGGAATTTCAGGATAATTTGCCTGATGGTATCATTTTATCGGGTGGCCCGAAAAGTGTCTATGATTCTGATGCTCCGGTATTAAACATGGATATCCTTGATATGGAGAAACCGGTGCTCGGAATATGTTACGGTTTGCAATCACTTGCACATTCTGTAAATCCGGGAAGCGTGGAAAAAGCTGAAAAGCGGGAGTTCGGCCGGGCTCATCTCATTGTTGATAATGATGAAGACCTGCTCAGGGGAATTACTGATCGATCTGTGGTATGGATGAGTCATGGAGATCATATAAAAAAGCTTCCGGATGAGTATAAAATTATAGCGCATACTGAAAATGCAAAAGTAGCAGCTGTCCGACATAAAACAAACCCTATTTTTGGTGTACAGTTTCACCCGGAAGTGATCCACACAGAAGAAGGTTCATATATTTTTGAAAATTTTATCAAAAATATATGTCACTGTTCGGGCAGATGGACCCCCTCCTCTTTTATAGATACAGAAATTAAAGCTATTCGTGATAAAGTAGGTAACGACAAAGTGTTATGTGGTTTGTCCGGAGGTGTCGATTCGACTGTGGTCGCTACACTGATTCACAAAGCAATCGGGGATCAACTGCTCTGCATATTTGTTGATAACGGCCTTTTGAGAAAAAATGAATTTAAAAAGGTTCTTAATACTTATAAAGAAACGCTGAAACTTCCTGTTGAAGGCATTGATGCCTCAGATCTATTTTTGGAACGATTACAAGGTGTAAAAGATCCGGAAGAAAAAAGGAAAGTCATTGGAAATACATTCATCGATGTATTTGACGAAGCGATAAGGGGGAAAAACGAATTCAAGTATCTTGCCCAGGGTACACTTTACCCTGATGTCATTGAGAGTGTCTCCTTCAAAGGCCCCTCAGCAACCATTAAATCACATCATAATGTCGGCGGTTTACCTGAAAAAATGAAACTTGACCTGATTGAACCGGTTCGTGAATTGTTCAAGGATGAAGTAAGGGCAGTTGGCCGTGAACTTGCAATTCCGGATCATTTTATAGGAAGGCACCCATTTCCCGGGCCGGGACTTGGTATCAGGGTGCTCGGTGAATTAAAAATAGACCGCCTCAACCTGTTAAGGGAAGCGGATGCAATTTTTATTCAGGCATTAAGAGAACATGGCTTGTATGATAAAGTTTGGCAGGCTTTGGTTGTACTTTTACCGGTTCAATCTGTAGGTGTTATGGGTGATGAGCGCACATATGAATATACCGCTGCAATCAGAGCCGTAACAAGTGTCGATGGTATGACTGCTGACTGGGCACACCTTCCATACGACTTTCTCTCGGAAGTTTCGAACAGGATTATTAATGAAGTTCGTGGTATTAACCGGGTGGTTTATGATATCAGTTCAAAACCTCCTTCTACAATTGAATGGGAATAAACTTCAGGATATTTTTAAATTCGGTGTTTAAGTAAGGAACTTATTCGTCTGATAATATCTATATCCTTGTAAGCGTTTCGTTATCTGTTGAAAAAGCCATACTATGAATTTGATCAAATTACTGTTTTTATCGCTGTTATTTATTATTTCCATTCTCATTACTACTGCTTCCGGACAATCCTTTGAAGAGGCACTTCAACTATATGAGCAGGAACATTTTGAAGATGCCATAACCGTGTTGAAGGAGTTAAGTGAAGATGATCAAAACAACCTCTTCCTTGGAAAAAGTTACCTTGCACTTGGTAAGTATCATCATGCCGGGCATTATCTGAAACAAGCTGCTGAAAGTTCCCGGTCAACCATAGCTAATGAAGCCAATTATTCTCTTGCAATTAATGAATTCAGATTGAGAAATATTGGTAATTCACTCTCAATTCTTAATGATTTGAAATCGAGAAGTAATCAGGCTGGTATTAGAAATCAGGCTCAGAGATTTTATAATGACATATTGAGATATCTAACAGATGATCAGAGATTCAATGTATTTTGGCAGTTGGATGAACCGGGTATTCGTTTTGACATTGTTCGGTCTGCTATCGGCAGATCTGATTATTCAATGGTGCGGGCAATGTTGAATGAGCTTGAAACAGTGAGTGAATTTTTACCTGATACCGCAGAGCTTGTTACCATCCGTGATGCAATTGGAACAAGAGATACGTACGTACAATCACCCTTTCAGCAGCAGCGTGCACCTGAAGGGATGGTTTATCATGTAGGAGTTGCTCTTCCCTCTTTTGAGCCGGACGAACCGGAATTTATCGTTTCTCGTGACCTCTATTTTGGAATGATTCTTGCCGCAGATGATTTTAACTCCAGAAACCCGGATAAAAAAGTATTTCTCAGATTCAGGGATACTCATGCAAACCCGGATTCAGTTCCCATGGCTATGAATGAATTGATCTGGAATGAACGTGTTGATGCTGTATTGGGGCCTTTGTATTCGAATGAAGCGGAAGTCATGTCAACAATGGCAGAAAATTATGAAATCCCGATATTAACCCCTCTTGCAAATTCAGATGACATAAATCTTGGCCATAATTATACCTTTCAAATGAACCCGACTTTTTCAGTTCATGGCAGGCAAATGGCTGAATTTGCTGTAAGGGAATTAAATCTTGATACTTTGGCTGTTATCGCTGAGGCTAATACAATCGGATTGGCTTCAGCGAGTGCTTTTCGTCATGAAGCAGAACGGCTGGGTGCACACGTTGCCTACTATTTCCAGGAAGATTTTGGAGCGTTGGGCTATGATATGACTGATGTAACGGAGATATTTACACAGGATGAAATACTCGTCGATTCTCTGAACATCGTTCCGGTAAAAGGTGTGTACGCCCCATTTACAGGACAGGCAGCAAATACACTGATTAATTTACTGATGACTGATCTTGAGGCGATGAGATCAGATGTCATCGTTATGGGTTCTGAAGAATGGCGTGATGCCAGGTATACGAATGCACAAAGAAATAATTTTGCTATCTATTATACTCAGAATTACGGTAGTATTGCAGATCCTGAAACATTCGAACATTTTGAAGAAGATTTTATAAAC
>SLKH01000211.1 GCA_007134665.1 Balneolaceae bacterium | reverse complement strand
TCAGGGATTCTGATGAATTCATAACAATTGCAACAACACGGCCGGAGACTATCCTGGCTGATACGGGGGTCTGCGTCAATCCGGATGACGAGCGTTATCAGCACCTGATTGGCAAAACTGCAATCATACCGATTGTTGAACGTGAGGTAAAGATAATTGCCGATGATTATGTGGATCCCGGGTATGGATCAGGATGTCTGAAAATTACACCGGCACATGATGTCAATGACTATGAGATCGGACAACGGCATGGGCTGGATGTCATTAACATGTTTAATGAAGACGGCACCGTTAACAAAGAGGGCCGTTTTTATATCGGAGAAGGCCGGTTCAGTGCAAGAAAACTGATTATAAAAGACCTGGAAGATCAGAATCTTTTAGTGAAGGTTGAAGATATTTCGAACAAGATCGGATATTCGGAAAGAACCGATGCCGTGATTGAACCGCGCCTCTCGCTGCAATGGTTTTGCAGAATGGATGAACTTGCGAAACCGGCACTTGACAGTGTATTGAATGATGAGATCAGATTTCACCCTTCCAAATTCAAAAATACATACAGGCACTGGATGGAAAATATCCGTGACTGGTGCATCTCACGCCAATTATGGTGGGGACAGCGAATTCCAGCATGGTATTTCGGATCCGGGGATGACGATTATGTGATTGCAAAAAATCCTGCCGAAGCGCTGGAGAAAGCACGAATAAAATCAGATAATCCCGGACTTAGTACTGATGACCTCAGGCAGGATGAAGATGTTCTTGATACATGGTTTTCATCCTGGCTCTGGCCGATTACTGTTTTTGATGGGTTTAAAGATCCTGATAACAAAGAGATTAAATACTATTACCCTACTCAGGATCTTGTAACGGCACCCGAGATCATGTTCTTTTGGGTAGCTCGTATGATAATGGCCGGATATGTATTCCGGGGAGAAAAGCCTTTCAGTAATGTCTATTATCACGGCATTGTACGGGATAAAAAACGACGAAAAATGTCGAAATCTCTTGGTAATTCTCCGGACCCACTCAAACTGATCAAACAGTATGGAGCTGACGGAACCCGGGTCGGAATGCTCTTTTCCTCGCCTGCCGGAAACGACCTTTTATTTGATGAAGCTCTTTGTGAACAGGGGCGAAACTTTTCCAATAAAATATGGAATGCCTTCCGGTTTCTTGCGATGAATATGCAGGAATCCGGGAACTACACACCAACTCTCCATATTGATAAATCGAATCTTGCTGATAAATGGATGATGACCCGGCTTCAGCAAACCATTCGTCTCATGAACCAGGATTTCGAACGGTACCGGCTCAACGATGCGCTACAAAAAATTTATTCCCTGATTTGGGATGATTTTTGCGATTGGTACATCGAAGTTATTAAAGCTGATGAACCGGGTGCTGCGATACCTAAAGAAAAGCTGGAACTTGCACTGGGTTTCTTTGAGCAACTGTTAAAATTACTTCACCCGTTTATGCCGTTTATTAGTGAAGAGATCTGGCAGTATATCCGTAACAGAACGCCAAACGAAGCGATTATTATTTCCGACTGGCCCGTAGCTGATGAGGGGCAAACCGACCGGGAAGCCCTGGAACTTTTTACTACAGTTCAAAAAATGATCTCTTCGATCAGAAATATTCAGGCGGAAATGGGGCTCTCACCAAAAGCTTCATTGAACCTTTTTATCAAACCAAAATCTTCTGGCCTGACTGCTCCTCTATCGGATGCGGGTTGGATATTCCGGAAATTATTATCGGTCAATTCGATCGTAACTGACATAGAAATTCAAAAACCACCTGCGTCAGCATCAGCCGTTATAGACGGTTCAGAAATATATATTCCGCTTGAAGGACTGATTGATATCGAGAAAGAAAAAGAGAGAATACAGAAAGAGATTGATAATACAATTGGATTTTTAAAATCAGTTGAAAAAAAACTTTCCAATCGTCAATTCGTCGAAAATGCACCTGATGCAGTAGTTAATAAAGAGCATAAGAAAAAACAGGATGCCGATATTAAACTCGATAAGCTAAAAGCTCAGCTTGAAGAGTTTGAAGAATCGTAGATTGCTCTTCAGGATCCGTTAAGCTTCTGAATTTTGGGTTAAAGTTAAATCACAATCAGGGCAGTCCCGATTCCTAATATTGCTGAAAATATCATCAACCCAAGAAGCTGAAGGCTCTTTTTAAATCCCGCAATAAATGCAAAAATAAAACCCTTTGTCATAGTATTGGTCACAGAGGCAAGGATGATCCCCAACACAGCCACATCATCGTCAATATCATCAATGGCAAGCCGTGAGAGAGATAGTGTGATTGCATCCACATCCATCAACCCGGAGATTATGGAGATAAGATATATTCCTTCATCACCGAACCACTCTTTCATTGCAATACTCAAAAAGAGAATCACTGCAAGAAAGAATCCGAATTTAAAAGCTGTCATCAGCTTCAACGGGTTTTCAATTTCTATATGTGGATCGTGATCATCATTAGATTTTTTACTTAGCAGCCAAAGCCCCCCGCTAAGTACTGCAAGAAACATAACGGCAACCGGAATCCACAACGCTGGAATCAGTAATGGGTTAACAATAGAGACTTCCACCATAATACGAATAAACATGATTGATGATGCGATCATTACGCCGGCCATAAACAGGGACTTGGTATCCTGGTTACGTGCAAAGTTTGCCATACTCAACGTAACTGCCGTGGAAGATGCGAGTCCGCCTGTAATTGAAGTAACGAGGGTTCCCAATCGGTTTCCGACATATTTGATCGCAAAATATCCTACAAATGAAATTCCGCTAATCAGTACAACCATCCACCAGATCCACCTGGGATTAATCGCCTCCCATGGCCCATAACCTTGATTTGGAAGTAGTGGCAGTAACACCACACTGATGATCAGCAGTTTAATTCCGGCATAGATTTCTTTGGTTTCAATCCCTTTAACCCACTTGTGGAGTACCGGTTTTAATCCTAACAGTGCTACAACCAACGTTGTTGCCCCCAATGCCAACAGGTGATAGCCGAATGCAGCCCATGCCCCAAGCGAAAAGGTCAAAATTTTTGTGTAGGCCGTGGTTGTCCCGATATCCTGGTGACGCCTGACATCAATGATATAAGAAGCAACTGCCATCGCAGCGACAGCGGCAAATGCAATCCCAAGAATCCACATTCCCACAATTCCGGAAATTATTGCTGAGATCCCCCCAAGCAGTCCAATAAGGCTGAAGGTACGAATCCCTGCAACCCGGTCCCCTTCCTCTTCCTTTTTCCCACTCCATCCCCTTTCAATACCTATCAATAAGCCGATTGCCAGGGACGTTAACAGGTGGACGATAATTTCAATTTCAATATCCATTCAATTTTATCAACGGCTGACTGTTACAATATCATTCCGTTTTAACCAGCCATAATCTCTGAAAAGGATCGGTAAAGGGTCGGAGTCAAGTAGAGTTGATCTGCCGATATGGGCCTGTGCATGAATATGAAGATGGGGCTCGGTTGTATTTCCGCTGTTACCAACAGATCCGATTCGGGAGCCTGCCGTGATGACATCACCCTCTGCAACAGTAATACTCCCCTGCTGGAAATGAGCCATGAGTACAATAAAACCTTCCTCACACTCAAGTTTTACATAATTGCCAGCCAGATTTTCCCGATCTCTTTCCGGCGGGTTCAAATCCGGCAATGAATTTTCTGTTGATACTACTCCCCCGTTACAAGGAGCATATACTGGGGTACCGAAGATATAATAATCTACCGGTGATCCGGGATAAATTCCTCTTGCCCGAAAGCCAAAAAAATTAAGTTTAAGAATATCTATTGCCCAGGTTTGTCCACGATAATCTGGTTCATCCATTACAGACATATGACCATTCATTGCCGGGCTGTTACCTGCCTGGGCCATATAAAACGTGCCACGTTTAAATGGAAATTCAATTTCAACCGGATCGGGTGGAATTTCATCGACACCTGCAATATCTGCCAGTATAAAGCTGCAAATAACCAGTAAGATTATGGAACCCATAACAGGAGCCCATTGCCGTATCTCAAGCGGGCTTCTCCATGGTTGTTCCCATGCCAGCCACCAGGAATACCCTGCAAAAAAGATGTATAGCAGGATATATAAATATCTTAGAAATACACTTGTAAATGCCCAGTTATTAAAAATGATAAGTGTATAAATAACCAGTGCAGATGCGGCAGTTTTTAATATCAGCTGGCTTTTATTCACTGTTTTTCCATTGCATTGCCAATAGATGATATACAGTGGCAATACAAATGAAATCATGATGATAGTGAATGTAAGCATAGCTTTTATTTATCACTTAAGGAATTCAATTTATTAATCTCTTCAGGCCAGCCATCAGGATCAGGTGTTTCAAGAATCAGTGGAATTTTGTCGAAACGTGAATCTTTCATGATTTGCTCAAATGGCGTCCACCCGATCAGGCCATTACCTAACGTTTCGTGTCTGTCAACCCTGCTTCCAAGTTCTTTCCTGGAATCATTCAAATGCATTGCCTTCAGATACCCAAATCCTATAATGGAATCAAACTCATCGAATGTTTGCCGGAATCCCTCTTTCGTGGATATATCATAACCGCCCGCAAAAGCATGAGCCGTATCGATACATACCCCTACCCTCTCTTTATCATCCACCAAGTCAATAATCTCAGCGATATGTTCAAATCTGTAACCGAGATTTGTACCCTGGCCGGCTGTATTTTCAATGACAGCCGTTACTCCTTCCGTTTGGTTAAGTATCCAATTGATCGATTCCGCATTCCGTTTCAGGCACTCGGCTTCTTTTATCTTATTCAAATGACTACCAGGATGAAAATTGATCATCTTTACACCAAGCTGTTCACATCGCCGGAATTCATCCAGAAAGGCATTTCTCGATTTTTGTAATTTATCTTTTTCCGGATGGCCAATGTTAATTAAATAACTGTCATGTGGAATAACAGCATCCATGGATATCCCGTATTGATCACAATTCTTCTTAAAATTCTCTATGTTTTCATCCGTCAAAGGCTTTGCACTCCACTGCCGTTGATTCTTAGTGAAAAATGCAAAACCATTAGCACCTATACCATGTGCATTAACAGGTGCATTTTCTACTCCGCCTGCCGCACTTACGTGAGCTCCAATATACTTCATAAAAATTATTAAGCTTTAAATTCAAAAATAAAAACGATTATTGATCTCAATATTGCAAATTGCTATTAATATGTTCCCCTTCATGCCAAACGGGATTTCAACGATTGTTGTTACTTCAATCTAAGAAGGCAATGAATACATAAAAAACTAATCTCATGCAATTCAAGAGCATAAATCCATTTAATAATAAAGTTATCAATATTTATGATCCACATAGCGATATGGATCTGTTAAATATTCTTAAAACATCTGAAAAAATTTTTAAAATTTGGAAAAACGAAACCATCAGTTACCGAAGTGAGCTGATGTTAAAAGCAGCGGAGTTGCTGACAAATAACTCTGATCGTTATGCTGAAATAATCAGCCTGGAAATGGGGAAACCGATTTCAGAAGCGAAAGCTGAAATCGGAAAATGTGTATGGGTTTGTGAGTTTTATGCAGAAAACAGTGAAGAGTTTCTTGCAGACGAGCTGATTGAAACTGATGCTGACGAAAGTTTTATAAGCTATGAACCGCTCGGAACGATACTCGCTATTATGCCCTGGAATTTTCCATTCTGGCAGGTATTCCGTTTTGCAGTTCCAACTTTAATGGCAGGTAATGCCGCCCTGCTGAAACATGCAACCAATGTATTAGGATGTGCAGAAGCTATTGAAAATCTTTTCCTGGAAGCTGGTTTCCCGGAAGGCCTTTTCCGGAGTCTCAGGATAACACACGAACAGGTTGAATCAGTTATCGCCGACGACATAATTAAAGCTGTGACAGTAACCGGAAGTGAACGAGCCGGCAGTTCAGTTGCAATGAGTGCAGGCAAACAGATCAAAAAAAGTGTCCTTGAACTCGGTGGAAGCAATGCCTTCATCGTCGCATCAGATGCTGATCTGGATCGTGCAGTTAAAACCGGTGTAAAAGCAAGAATGATGAACAGCGGACAAAGCTGCATCGCGGCAAAACGCTTTATCTTGGAAGAACAGGTTTATGAGGAGTACCTGGAGCGCTTTGTCAGTGAGGTGAAAAAAATCCGGTACGGTAACCCGCTGGATGAAAAAACTCAAATCGGTCCGTTAGCCCGGATAGACCTTGCTGAGACACTTGAACAGCAGATCCGGAAATCTTTGGATAAAGGCGCAAAACTGGTAATTGGCAATAAGCGAGATGGCGCTTTTATCGAACCGACAGTATTGGCCGGAGTTGAACCCGGAATGCCAGCTTTCGACGAAGAAACCTTCGGGCCGCTTGCTGCATTCACCAAAGCAGAAAGCCTGGATCATGCATTTGAATTGGCTTCAAAATCGCAATACGGTTTGGGTGTTTCGATCTTTACCCGTAATACAGACAGAGCTCTTCAATTTACAGACAGTGTAGCTGACGGGGCTTACTTTATCAATGATCTTGTAAAATCAGACCCGAGGCTGCCATTCGGAGGTACCCGAAAATCCGGTTATGGCAGGGAATTGTCACGCGAAGGAATACTTGAATTCGTCAATATCAAAACCGTATATATATGTAACTGACGGCCTTATTTTTAAATTATACATTTGCATTGACATCCGTATTCTATTACTATCAGATGGCATTTAAACCAGTATAACTTTTTCCAAAATTAATCTGACATGCAAAGGAAATCTTTTTTAAAAACTCTTGGTGCCGGAACTGCAGGAGGAGCTTTCTTACCATTATCTTTCACCAAATCTTCACGTTCAGATCATGCTCCTTATCTCAGTCCGTTTCATGTCAAACTGGGTATATCTACATATTCTTACTGGCATTTTTACCCGGAACGGACACCAATTCGTCATGTCATTGATGAGGCAGCAAGACTTGGAGTAAACGGAATAGATATTCTTCACAGGCAAATGGAAAGTGAAGAGCCGTCTTATTTAAGGTCGTTAAAGCGTTATGCACTACAGCTTGGTATCGACCTGAATTGCCTGTCTACACACCAGGATTTTGTTAACCCTGATCCCGAAGAACGTCAAAAGAGTATCAACGATACGAAAAGATTTATACGCCTGGCTCACGATTTGGGTATATCATGTATCCGGATCAGTGCAGGAAGGTGGAATACATCTGCATCTTTTGCAGTTTTAATGGAAAACGATGGGATTGAACCACCCATTGAAGGATATACGGAAGATGATGCATACCAATGGTGTATTGATGCAATCGGAGAATGCCTGCCGGTTGCCGAAGAATATGGAGTAGTACTCGGTCTTGAAAACCACTGGGGAATGACGCGAACTGCAGAAGGTGTACTGCGTATTCTTAATGAATTTGACTCTCCCTGGATCGGGGTACTGCTCGATACCGGTAATTTCCTGGAACGAAAATATGAACAGATGGAAATGCTTGCACCATATACCGTTTTCGTTCAGGCAAAAACTTATTATGGCGGCGGACGGTTTTATACTCTTGACCTGGATTACACCCGAATTGCAAATATTCTGCATGATGCCGGTTACCAGGGATATATATCCATAGAATTTGAAGGACATGAAGAATCGGCAACTGCAGTTGAAAAAAGTATACAAATGCTAAGACACACCTTTTCAGGGTATGAGGTGTAAATATAGATTAACCTGAAAGAATTTAAAGAATTATGAAGTATCCAAAAATTGGCAATACAGAATTGAAAGTTTCAGAAATTACATTTGGCGCATGGGCTGCCGGTGGCTGGATGTGGGGTGGAACTGAGGAAAAAGAAGCAGTTGAAGCGATCCGGACTTCTTATGACCTCGGTGTAACGTCCATAGATACGGCTCCTGTTTACGGACAGGGTTTAAGTGAAGAAATCGTTGCGAAAGCGGTCAAAGACCTGCCAAGAGACAAAGTCCAGATCCTGACCAAATATGGTATGAGGTGGGACCTTGAAAAAGGTGACTTCGCGATGGACAGTAAAAATAATGACGGTAAACCTATAAAAATATACAAGTATGCCGGCAAAGAGAGTGTAATAAAAGAATGTGAAGACAGCCTGCGACGACTTCAAACCGATTATATCGATCTATACCAGATACACTGGCCTGATTCCACAACTCCGATAGAAGAAACGATGGAAGCTGTGCTAAAACTGAAGGATCAGGGTAAAATCAAAGAGGCAGGAGTCTGTAATTACAATGTACAACAGATGAAAACCGCTGAAAAGGTAATTTCACTTGCGTCAAACCAGGTACCTTACAGTATGGTGAGAAGGGGTATAGAAAGAGAGCTCGTGCCCTACTGCCGGGAGCATAAAAAAGGGATACTTGCTTATAGTCCGCTTCAACGAGGATTGTTGACAGGTAAAATGAAACCCGGACAAACGTTTAATGAAGGTGATACCCGTGCAGACAGCCGGTATTATACTGATGAGAACATACGACGGATAAATAAATTTCTGGGTGATATTAAACCTGTTGCAGAACAGAAAAAAATCACACTTGCCCAGCTTATCATACACTGGACAATACGGCAGCCGGGAATAACTGTGGCACTCGTCGGAGCAAGAAATGCTGAACAAGCTGCTGAAAATGCAAAAGCTGCAGACTTTAGTTTAACCTCCGAAGAGGCAAAGTTCATAGATGATAAACTGGATTTATTACAACTGGCCGGTAAATAACAGTGATCCCAAAAGCTGTCATCAGCTCTTGGGATCTGTATGGTCTTTTATTTTACTTCCCAGGTTGCCGGGCCTCTGAGTAATTCGTTCAGTTCGCCTTCACCTTTTCTTGTGATAACTTCATCGACCTGGTTTCTCACACCCACATCATAGCATGGACGGTTTACGGCATATAAAACCCCAAACGGCCGCGGCAGATGATACTCATCACCTGGTTCCGGGCTGTCAAAGAACCGTGATAGCAGGTAGGCTTTTGTTGAATCGGTTTCATCGTGAATCCAGAGATCTTCTTGACTGTATTTACCCTCATCAAGTAAAACAACTTCAGGTTTTAACCCATCAAGTCGAACACCTTTTTCTTTATCCTTCCCGAAAACCAGCGGTTCTCCATCTTCAAGATAGATCGCTTCACGCGGACGTGATTTTTTGTCAGTAAACAATTCAAACGCACCATCATTAAAAACGATACAGTTCTGGTAGATCTCAAGCATAGATGTTCCACTATGCTCATGCGTTCTCTTCAGCATTTTTTGAAGATGTTTCGGATCACGGTCCATTGTTCTTGCAACGAAACCGGCGTCAGCCCCCAAACTGAGGGATAACGGATTGAATGGATGATCAATTGAGCCGTAAGGAGTTGATTTTGACACGGACCCTTCCGGAGCGGTCGGTGAATACTGGCCTTTGGTCAAACCGTAAACCTGGTTATTGAAAAGCAGAAGGTTTACATCAACATTTCTTCTGAGCAACTGAACAAAATGATTTGCACCAATTGACAGGGAGTCTCCATCGCCTGTAATAATCCAGACACTCAGGTCTGGCCTGGTTACTTTTAACCCGGTGGCAATAGCAGGTGCACGGCCATGAATGGAGTGCATGCCAAATGTATTCATGTAATAAGGAAACCGGGCTGCACAGCCGATACCAGAAATAAAGACGATATTTTCTTTATTCACCCCAATATCAGGCATGGTATTCTGTACCTGTTTTAAAATGGTATAGTCACCGCAGCCGGGGCACCATCTTACATCCTGGTCTGACGAGAAATCTTTACTCGTATATGTTACAGGATCTCCGTTAACATTCAGGTGTTGATCTATTTTCGTTTGTAAAGTCATTTGAACCTCATTATTAACTGATTGAATCGACGATTTCAGATGGTATTTTAGCAAGTATTTCATCTTTCAGTTCATCCACACCGAAAGGCCTGCCTTTAATTTTATTTATACCAGCTGCCGGAATCATAAATTGATCCCGGATCATTCTCACAAGTTGTCCATCATTGATTTCCGGAACAAGAACCTGCCTGAATCCGGATATCAATTCGCCAAGATTTCGTGGAAACGGGTTAAGATACCTCAGGTGAGCATGTGAAACATTCAACCCATCTTGCCTGAGTTCACCCACAGCAGTTCTTATAGAGCCATACGTTGACCCCCATCCGAGAACCAATACATCTCCATTTTCCTCACCGCTATCAAGATCTTGCAGGGGTATGAAATCAGCGATTTTTTCTACTTTATTTCTCCTGAGATAAACCATCTTCTCATGGTTATCGGGATCATAGGATACATTTCCGGTCAAATCTTCTTTTTCAAGGCCTCCAACCCGGTGCTCTATTCCCTTTGTTCCCGGTATTGCCCAGGACCTCACATAACGCTCATCGCGTGCATATGGTAAATACACTTTCTCCTCACCATTGACAGGAAGTTCAAATTTAACATTGATTTCTTTGAGGTCTTCATCCTGTGGATATTTCCACGGTTCAGATCCATTAGCAAGGTATCCATCTGACATAAAAAAGACCGGCACCATATGCTCAAGTGAAATTCTGCACGCTTCAAAAGCCGTTTCAAAACAGTCGGCCGGTGAGCGGGGTGCAATAATTACAACCGGACTTTCTCCGTTTCTTCCATACATCGCCTGCAATAAATCGGCTTGTTCTGTTTTTGTCGGCATACCGGTTGAAGGGCCGGCCCGCTGTATATTTAACACAATCAAAGGCAGCTCAAGCATCACAGCGAGGCCGATAGCTTCCCCTTTCAATGCGATACCCGGCCCCGAAGAACTGGTTACTCCTATAGAGCCACCAAAGGCAGCTCCGATTGCAGAAGACACAGCGGCAATTTCATCTTCAGCCTGAAATGTATATACACCATAGTTCTTCAGTCTTGAAAGCCCATGGAGTACCTCCGATGCCGGTGTGATCGGGTATGAACCGAAAAATAGCGGAAGGTTACTTTTTCTTGCAGCGGCAGCCAGGCCAATTACCGTTGCATCATTACCGGTTATATTTCTATATGAACCGGCATCAAGCTTCGCTTTTTTTACGGTGTATCGCGAAGTAAACACTTCTGTTGTTTCTCCGTAGTGATATCCTTCTTTTAACACCTTAATATTGGCCCGGGCAATCTCAGGTTTTTTGGCAAATTTTTGTTCCAAGAATGAGATAGTCGATTCAAGCGGCCTGTTGTACATCCAGTAAAGGAGGCCAAGTACAAACATATTTTTAGACCGCTCAACATCTTTGTGTGATAAATCGCTTTCAGACAAGCTCTCTTTTGTCAGTTTTGTAACATCAACCTCAATGACATCGTAATTCTTCAAAGAACCATCTTCAAGCGGATTGTTTTCTTCTCCGTATTTGGCAAGGTTCAGATTCCGTTTATCAAAACCGGAACTATTTACAATGATGGTTCCACCTTTCTTTAACAGGCCGAGATTAGCCTTTAGAGCAGCCGAATTCATCGCAACCAGCAGATCACATACGTCTCCCGGTGTCATAATTTCCTTGCTGCCAAAGTGGAGTTGAAAAGAAGAAACACCCGGAACGGTACCGGCCGGGGCACGGATTTCAGCCGGAAATTCCGGAAGAGTTCGCAGGTCGTTACCCTCAAGTGCTGTAGTATTTGTGAAAAGCGATCCGGTTAACTGCATCCCATCACCAGAGTCTCCGGCAAATCGAATGGTAACCTCATCACGTAGATGATCCTTAATGGCCATAAAATTTAATTGTCTGTGTTAGAATAACTCAATTGGACTGGTTTACTTTCAAAACGAAGAAATAAACTGTTTCGCTTATATCATTTCAAATTTAATTCACAATTGAATGACATTAACGCTAAAATAATACATTATTGAAACTATGGCTAACATTGCTTTCAATCCTATGTAAAATTTTACCAATAGTCCCGGGCAATCAGATAATGTTTTTCCACAGAATTGAGTCTATATTAAAATTGCTAATGTCAGGTCAACTTTAATCAACCGATATTATTCGCATTTAATAACACGTATACAGACCTTCCTTGAGAGATAGATTTCATTTATTTTGAACTTTTAATGAGATTTAAGGGAAAATTGATATTTGTCTTACTATACCGGATTTCAATACAACTGACTGAAATTTAATGAGCGACGCATTAATCTGGATGGGTATTATACTATGTATCACACAATCGTCATCTATGTCTGGCCTCAACCTTGCAGTTTTTAAACTCAGCCGTTTAAGACTGGAAGTTGCTGCAGAATCTGGTGATGCTGCGTCGAATAAAATTCTCGACCTCCGCCGTGATGCAAATTTTACACTTACCACCATTCTCTGGGCTAATGTGGCATTAAATGTTCTTCTCACATTGCTGGCTGAATCAGTGATGGCCGGGGTCCTTGCCTTTATGTTCTCCACTGTTGTGATCACTATCGTAGCTGAAATCATCCCACAGGCTTATTTTTCCCGCCACGCCATGAAAGCCGTCTCAATTTTGCTTCCTGTTCTTAAATTTTATCAATTTCTTCTCTGGCCTGTTTCCAAGCCTTCTGCACTGGCACTCGACCGGCTTGTCGGGCCTGAAGGTATCCCCTGGTTTAAGGAAGAGGAACTTACAGAAATGCTTCGATACCATGCCCGGAAAGGTACAACGGAAGTTGGGCGCGTAGAGGCAACGGGAGCTATCAATTTTCTTGAACTGGACGACTTACCGGTCAGTAGAAAAGGAGAGCCTGTTGATCCCTCATCTGTTCTCAAAATGTCGTACCGGGGATCAAAACCGGATATACCGGAATTTGAAAAGAAAATCGATGATCCGTTCATCCAGAAGATAGCCAATTCAGGTAAAAAATGGATCATACTAACTGATGAACAGGGCCACCCCCATCATGTAATCAATTCACATGAATTTTTGAGAGAAGCGTTATTTGGCAGTGAGGATTTTGATCCATTCAAATATTGCCACAGGCCGTTGATAACAGGCAATCCAGAGTTACCCCTGGGAAAGATCATTGGCAGGCTACAGGTTGAACCTGAAAAACCAGGTGATGATGTCATCGATATTGATATCATTTTACTCTGGTCGGACTCTGAAAAAAGGATTATTACAGGATCGGATATACTTGGCAGGCTTCTTAGACGAGTTGTAAAACGATCAACTTCTGCATAATCTTTTCCGGATGAACGTTTTCATGTTGTTTATTTTTTTAAACTGAGAAGCACAAAACATATAATAACCAGTTAGGCTGACAAAGTATGGCAGACAATCACACTCAAGATCAGAGTGAAGAGCATAGCAAAAAGTGGCATAACCTTGATGTTGATACCGTTCTGAACAAATTAAATTCATCGGAAGAGGGCCTGACTGATGATGAAGCAAAAAAGAGAGTGGATGAATACGGGTTGAACAAGCTTCCCGAACCTGAGACAAGGTCTGCCCTGATGCGATTTCTGATGCATTTTCATAATGTACTTATCTATGTCTTGCTGGTTGCAGCCGTAATTACGGCATTGCTGGACCATTGGCTCGACACCTGGGTCATTCTCGGTGTTGTTGTTATCAATGCCCTGATCGGTTTTATTCAGGAAGGTAAAGCAGAGAAAGCACTGGAGGGGATCAAAAAAATGCTCTCTCTGGATGCGAATGTTCTTCGAAATGGCAAGAGAAAAAATATTTCTGCAGAAAAACTTGTTCCCGGAGATATAGTTCTTCTTGAGTCGGGCGACAAAATACCTGCCGATTTGAGACTCATTAATGTCAGAAACCTGCGTATCGAAGAATCAGCACTTACCGGTGAATCGGTTGCTGTTGATAAAAAAACCGAACTTGTCTCGGAAGATGCAGTACCTGGTGACCAGAAGTGCATGGCGTTTTCCGGAACTTCGGTGGTTTACGGCCGGGCAACAGGAGTAGTAGTGGAGACAGGCAGCAAGACCGAATTGGGCAAAATTAACCGAATGATGACGGAAGTGGAGAAAATTACTACTCCCCTGCTCCGTCAGATCGACAGCTTCGGAAAAGTCTTGTCTGTAGTTATTCTCGTAATTACAGCACTCTTTTTTGCCATCGGTTACTTCTTCCGTGATTATGCAATTGATGAACTCTTTTTAGCTGTTATCAGTCTTGCTGTAGCAGCTATCCCTGAAGGCTTGCCTGCGATCATGACAATTACCCTGGCAATCGGGGTTCAGGCAATGGCGAGGAGAAATGCCATTATCAGGCGTCTTCCGTCGGTGGAAACTCTTGGATCTGTGACGGTTATCTGTTCCGATAAAACCGGGACACTTACCCGGAATGAGATGACAGCTAAAGCAGTGATAACAGCTGATAAAGAATTTGAAATTGAAGGTGCAGGATATACTCCGGACGGAAAAATCCTCTATAAGGGTGAGGAGATAAATCCTGAAGATAAACCGGTACTATATGAGTTGATCAAAACGGTCAGAGCGTGCAGTGATGCTGATTTAAATGAGCAGGATGGGGAGTGGACGATGGAAGGCGACCCTACAGAAGGAGCTCTTGTTTCACTCGGTTACAAAGCCGGGCTTGGTGATTTCAAACCGCGCAGAGTTGATTACATTCCGTTTGAATCTGAGCATCAGTATATGGCAACACTTAATGAAATTGACGAGAAACGATTCATTTATCTTAAAGGTGCTCCGGAAAAAATTCTGGATCTGTGCAGCAGTCAGCAGGCCGAGGGCGGAAATGAAGAACTAAACAGGGAATTTTGGAAAAACGAAATGGATCGCCAGGCTGAACAGGGACGCAGGGTTATCGCTGCTGCTTACGGTGAAGCCAGTGATGATAGAATGCGCATTGAGCATGATGAGATTGACGATAAATTTATATTTCTTGGATTGATCGGAATTATAGACCCGCCTCGCCCGGAAGCTATCGAAGCCATCAAAACCTGTAAAGATGCCGGTATCAAAGTAAAAATGATCACCGGAGATCATGCCATCACCGCTAAAGCCATTGGTGACGAACTTGGCATCGGAGATGGAAAAAGTGCAATCAGCGGTGCAGAGATTGAAAAAATGAATGAAGAAGAGCTGCAAAAAGCAGCCCTGGAGCACGATGTTTTTGCGCGTACCAGTCCTGAGCATAAGCTCCGGCTTGTCAAAGCCCTGCAGAATGAAAATATGATATGTGCCATGACAGGTGATGGAGTAAATGATGCACCTGCCCTGAAACGAGCCGACGTCGGAATCGCGATGGGAATCAAAGGTACCGAAGTCACTAAAGATTCATCTGAAATGGTTCTTGCTGATGATAATTTTGCATCGATCGCTAATGCTGTGGAAGAGGGGCGAACGATCTATGACAATCTTCGGAAAGCAATTCTGTTTATTATCCCGACAAACGGGGCCGAATCATTTGTTATTATGGCTGCAGTTTTGATGGGTTTGGTTCTTCCTATTACTCCGGTTCAAATACTGTGGGTCAATATGGTAACAGCGGTTACACTCGCATTGGCACTATCATTTGAACCTACTGAACCCGGAGTTATGAAAAGGCCTCCGAGAGATCCGGATGCTCCGATTCTTGATGGTTATTTTATATGGCGAATCGCTTTTGTCTCTATTTTAATTGGTGGAATTACCCTTTCCATGTACTATTGGCTCAGACAAAATGGGTATGAAGTTGACATCGCCAGAACCAT
>SLKH01000160.1 GCA_007134665.1 Balneolaceae bacterium | reverse complement strand
GATAAATACAGTATTTACCCAAAATAAGAAAAGTGTCGCTTTACCGGGTTATTTAAACCTATACAACCTGGGAAGTTGCTAACACCGGGGATGTCACTTTTTCATCACTCTCGATCAGGCCATCTCTTAAACGGACAATACGGCGGGCGTGTTCGGCTACTTCCTGTTCGTGGGTTACTACAATAATCGTGTTACCGGCTCTGTAAAGTTCTTCGAACAACAGCATGATCTCATCACCGGTTTTGGAATCAAGGTTTCCGGTAGGTTCATCTGCAAGTAAAATGGACGGATTATTCACAAGGGCACGTGCAATGGCAACCCGTTGTCGCTGACCACCTGACAACTCATTCGGTTTATGATCAATTCGATCTCCCAAACCAACCTTCTCAAGCGTTGCGGTCGCTTTTTTTCTTCTCTCTGATGATTTCATACCTGAATAGATGAGCGGCAATTCCACATTGGCCAGGCAGTCGGTTCGTGGCAACAAGTTGAAAGTTTGAAATACAAACCCGATCTCCCTGTTTCTGACTTCGGCCAGTTCACTGTCTTCCAGGTCACTGACTTTCTGATTATTCAGAATATATTCACCTTCGGTTGGTGTATCGAGACACCCGATTATGTTCATCAGGGTCGATTTCCCTGACCCGGACGGCCCCATTATCGCGATATACTCATTTTTGTCTACACTAAACGTGACCCCGTTGAGAGCCCGGACGATAGTCTCCCCCATTTTATAAAATCTCTTGAGATTCTGAATCCGGATGATTGCTTGTGAATTCATGTCAATGGATTTATATATTAATTACTGGCCATCAGCCTTTGCTGGTCTCGAATTTCAACCTGGTCTCCATCCTGTAACTCCCTGGATAATACCCGGTAACTGCCGGTTACAATCTCTTCCCCCTCATTCAATCCGTGCTGTATTTGCATGAATCGATTGTCGGAGATTCCTGTCTGTACTTCCCGCTGCCGGGCGTATCCATCCTCAATCACAAACACGACCCGCCGGAAATCTTCATTTACAGAAGCCCTTCGTTGTGGTCGTTCCGATACCTGGACAGTCGTATCCGGTTCCATGAGTGCAAAATCCCGGACCGTTACAGCCTGGATTGGCACCGAAACGACATCGATTGCGGTTTCTGTTTCAATATCAACAGTAGCCGACATACCCGGTTTAAAATTGGCAACAAACAGATCATCTGATATTTCAGCTACGGCCTCCTCCATAAATTCTCGGGGAGACATATCCAGGTTATGAGGTGATATTATTCTGACCTTGACTTTATAATTTGTCACCTGTTCTGCTGATCCGGTTCCGGTAATAACGGCAGAATTAGCAATCTCAGTTACCACTCCTTCAAAAACCCGTTCGGGATAAGCATCGATTTCAATACGGGTTGAATCACCCACGGAAACACTGACGATATCATTTTCGTTAACATCAACTTCAACTTCCATTTGTTCCATTCGGGCAATACGCATCATTTCCGTTCCGGCAGTTTGCGCTTGTCCTAATACCCGTTCTCCTCTTTCAATTGCCAGTGAGCTTATCGTGCCATCTTTCGGAGACCGTATTACGGTCTGCTCAAGTTCTTCCTGAGCTCTTCGAAGTTGTGCCCGTGCACTCTCAATCTGATACTCTGCCGCTTTCACATTGGCTTTTTCAGCTTCAAATGAATTCTTTGCCTGCATATATTCGAGTTCAGGTATCAATTCCCGATCATACAGATGAGCCTGTTTTGCGTATTCAACTTCTGCCTGCAGCATGCCTGCCCTTGCTTGTTCAAACCGGGATCGCTGTGTAAGCAAAGCAGCATTTAACTCATCAATTCTTGCCTCGTACAAATCGGGTTTGATTCTCAACAATAAATCACCTGCCCTTACAAAATCGCCTTCCCGTACTGCCAGCTCAATCACCTCACCGGAAACATCGGGGCGGATGATCACTTCCGTCTCCGGTTGTATTTTCCCGGATGCCGAGACTGTTTGCGTGATGGTTCGGATTTCAGCCCTGTCAGACTCAACTGTTCGAACAGGCTCTCCCCGTTCCATCCAGCCCATCGCATTAGCGAAAATTCCAAAAATTACAATGAGGAATAATCCTATTCCGAGTATTTTTAAAAGTCGCCTGGTTGCCGATCCCGATTTAGCCATAGTGATTTCTCTACACGATTAATTCTTTAGAATTCAATATTCGTGTCAAGCCTGCCGATATAATAGTCCAGAAGTTGTTCCTGGAAAATAAAATTATAGAGAGCCTGTACACGGTTTGACTGGGCTTGTACGTAATTAGCATTAGACTGACTCAACTCAATCAACGTAGAAGCACCGATTTCATAACGCTGTAATTCTGTTTCATAGGCACGTTCTGCAGCGGCTAATGACCTTTCACTTGATTCCAGTTCCTTTATCAGTGAAATGTAATCGTTATATGCCTGATTCACTTCCTGTGTCACCTGAAGCCGGGTATTTTCAAGTGCAAGCAGGGCATTTCGATAATTGATTTCCTGTGAACGTACATTAGTCCTTCGGTTGAAATTATCAAAAATGGGAATACTGATCGTTGCACCAATAGACCTTGATATGTTTTGATCAAAGAACTGATCTGTATATGAAAAGGGGTTCACACTACTGTAAGATGTTCCTAAAGACCCGCTTAAGTTCAGTGAAGGGTATAAATTTGCACGCGTTGCCCGCAACTGGTATAAACTCGACTGAATACTGCTTTCTTCACTTCTTAAATCTGAGCGATTCTCAAGTGCGGTGGTAACCAGTGCCTGAAGATTATACTCCTGGGGGATAACACCATTTGTATCAAGTTCAGGTAATACAAATTCATACTCTGCAAGCGGATCGATCTGAAGCTGTCGGATGAGATTCAGCCGGCTCATATTCACCTGGTTTTCACTGTTTACAACCTGTAATTCAGCATTGGCCACTGCGGCTTCCTGATTCAGCAGGTCAACAGTGGGGCTTCGTCCTACTTCTACCTGTGCTCTTACCTGTTCAAGCTGACGGTTGGCTGTTATCAGGTTTTCACGGTTTATTTCGAGCAGTTCCTGAGCAAGGATATAATTAAGAAAGCTTGATGCAGTGTTAAATATGATGTTTTCCCGTACCCTCCTGAGCTGCTCTTCCTGCGACTGCGTTTCATATCTGGAACTTCTGAGATTATTGATGTTGGCAAATCCGTTGAATAATGTGACACTTGAACTTATACCCGTTGATAATCTGTGGATACTCAAGTCATCAAAGGCTCCCGTTGTTTCATCAAACTGACGACCAATACTGAGGTTTCTCTGGACATTTGCAGAAACACTTGGAAACAGATCTGCAAATGCACTTCGTTCCTGGATATGCCTTAAATCAAGGGTATTTTCAGCTTGTTTAAGCTGATAGTTATTTTCAAGTGATATCTGAATAGCTTCTTCAAGGGTAATAGTCTGCGTCTGTGACCATCCGAGAGCCGGTAATAGCAATAGTAATAAAGTAGAAAGAATTAACCTCATAGATCATTCCTGTAGTTTAGTTTTGAGTATTAGACGGATAATTTAAGAGAGAGTTGCAAAAAAAATGTTCGTCTGCAAAAAACGAAACTTCTTTTAACATTTAATTTTCAGATGAAAGTCCGGATAGTTATTGATTTTCATCTGATTTGCCATTTGAATCCTGATCTGTAGAGTGGAAATGCTCTGAAAACTTTCTGTCGATGATATCCATAACAACACCTGCCGCCTTTTGAGCCGCCATTCTTTTTATTTCGTCAAACATAAGGTGTGTCACACCGGGCTCATATTCAATGTTGCGGTCCGGGTTTACGGATTTCTTCTTCCTGATTTTTTTTAAACCCAGTATAAACCCGGCAAGGGCTGCCAAACCAACCGACTTGAATGGTTTCTTCCGGATTCGATCAGTTGGAATTATATTTTCAAGTAATGAATCTTTCATCCTGGTCACGGAATTATCCAAATCGTTTTGTATTTGATTTAACTCGGCTTCAATCTGGTTTTTTCTTTGGATAAAATCCTGAAGTGAATTTTGATCTTCCTTACTCACGGTTTTCCTCCTCTTGCTCCATCTCTTTTCTATCTCTTCTTTCCTGCTGCTTTTTTTCAAGGTTTTCAAATGATAACATCACCTCCTGAATGATTCCTGCCTGTATCATGCGGGTAACCGATTTAGGTTTCAGTTTCAGGAAGATAAAACCACCGATCAATAATGGCAGTGAGCTGATTAAGAAACCAAGTGAATAACTCCCAACGAGGTCACTCAGATAATAACTCAATCCAAACCAGGCGATGAGAAATCCACAGGCTAACAGCAAAATACCGATCAACTTCTGCATGGAATCAGCGAG
>SLKH01000011.1 GCA_007134665.1 Balneolaceae bacterium | reverse complement strand
TTCAAACAATAATGTTGCCGGATATTCACTGTAGTGTTCGGCAATCTGCTTCCAAATTGTAAGAAAGCGCTGACGATGCTGATTGGGGTACTGCATCAGCTCATCATAATGATGAATATTGATCATAACGATGAGTTCCCGGTCAAGTGCCCAGCCGATGATCTCATCATATACCATTGATTTATATTCAGGTACAGACAATACAAAGAAAGATGAAATAATATCAAATCTGATGTAAATACTTATTTGTAACCATCATCATCTGACGGGTCATTCGGCCGGATGTCGAACGGTTCGGATGAACTGGAAGGTTCTGGTGCATCGGTATAGAGAGTCTGCTCGTTTTCGCATTCAAGATAAGCATCCAGAATGTCTATTTGGATACGTGGGAGCGTACTTGTAGAGAATCCGGGCAAATATTGAACATCCCGAACGATGAATGCAACCACTCCAAGTGTTTCACCATGAAGGTTTCCTTCAAGGGGATTGTAATTGATACTGATATCACTGTTATATACAACTGCACAAACAGTTTTGTCAATTAACCCGAATAAACCTTCAGCCCGCAGCGGGATGACATCGGGAATTTCATCAACGAAGTTGCCTTCGCCTGGCAAGCTCGGATAGGTCATCATTAACCTCAAAATCAGTGAATGATTTGATCGTGGATTTATCAAATATTGTCTCATTCCCATCCCAGTAACGGTCACCATTGTCGATGGCATCTTCATCAAGAATGAGAAGATAGGTCAGATTACTGATTGCTGTCTCGTTCTCATCAACCGGATCCTGAATTTCAGATTCATCGGATCTCCCGGATTGAGTTTCAAAGAGATCACATCCCGTAAGACAGAGAGGTAACAGAACGATATACAAAAATGGAAAATGCGCAGAATGATTGGCAGGTGTCATGGAATTACTCCTGATTTTTTTTAATTCAAAGGTGAGAAGATAAAACCCCGGTTATAACTCTAATGCAATTTAGATTATAACTTGCCTGATTTGAATTTTGTTCCCGTTTGAGGGTCAGGTTACAATATTATTTCTGAATGGATACAAATTGTTACCCTCACAATGAAATGAACTTTGCAAGGGTAACAGTTGAATGACTCGGTTCAGTATTTTATGGTACTGCATGTATATCGGTTAACGTATTATCTAAACAGATTTCACAGAATCTGTTTTATAGCGCATCGATTCCAGCCTGTGCAATAATACCATCCTGTGCTGCTGTAACCCCGCTTACACCGATTCCACCTATGACAGCACCGTTATACATGATAGGCAGGCCACCTTCAAATGGCAATAAATGCGGAAGATTCAGGATGCCGGTATTTCCGGCGGCAACGCCATCCTGGAAAGCCTTTGTCGGCCGTTTATAGAACACAGCAGTCGTTGCTTTTTGGATGGCGATATCCACACTTCCGATTTGAGTTCCATCAATTCGCCTTAAGAGTAATGGATGTCCGCCGGAGTCGACAATTGTAATAACAACGGTCCAGTTGTCCTCCATCGCTCTTGCTTCTGCAGCATCAGCAATTCTTTTTGCATCTTCCAGAGACAGAACCCTGACTGCCGTATCCTGGGAAAACAGGTCTACGGGTATCAATAAAAGTGAAACTGCCAGTATCATTCCTGATATTCTCATCATAATGGTTGTTTTGATTTGGTTGAGGTTTGAAATAGTATTGTAATTGATGTACCTTAATTTTTTAGTTTAGAGCCGTTAAATATCTTGGAAATATTGACTTACTTGTAAATTTTGTATATCTGAATTCAGCCCTGTTACAATATCATAATTGTAACGATTAATACCAACATTGGAGGTTACATATGCCCGGTTCATTTATTCATTTAACAAGTCAAAAAAGGCTATTGATACAGTTTTCTGTCATCCTGTTGACACTTTTGATAATCTTCTCGGGGTTTGGTTGTAGCCAAAATGAAGCTTCGGAACGAATGGAAGACTCTGGAAAACTTGTTGTTCTCAACAAGTCGGGCTATACGGCCATGATCATCGATATGGAATCCAGGGAATTATTGGCAACATTACCAACAGGTATTGCACCACACGAGGCGGAAATATCACCGGACGGGAGATATGCATTAGCTTCGAATTATGGTGAATATGACGGGGAACCGGGAAATACCCTGACCGTTATCGATCTGTTTGAACTCGAAGTGGATCGTGTAATTGATCTGGGTGAATATGCACGTCCTCACGGGCTGGCATGGTTCAACGATGGGGAACATGTTGCTGTTACAGCCGAAGTTCAGGAAGCATTGATCGTATTACATTTTCCCACGGATGAAATAGTCCAGGTCATCCCAACAAATCAGCAGAGGTCGCATATTGTACACTTGTCTTCCGATAATTCGATAGCCTTTGTAGCGAATATCGACTACGGGACAATGAGTGTGATTGATCTTCAAGCCGGTGAAGTGATCGCACAACTGGATACCGGAGAAGGAGCTGAGGGAATAGCAATCTCTCCGGATGAATCAGAACTCTGGATAACGAATCGTTATGAAGATACAGTCACCATCATTGACCTGAACAGTTATGAAGTCATCGAAACCATAGATGCCGGTTCATTTCCGATACGGGCCAATTTTACATCAGATGGAAATCATGTACTTGTTGCCAATATGCTGAGTGGTGATGTATCCGTTTTTGACAGTGTAAACCGATCAGAAGTACTGCGGATTGACCTCGAACCTGACACGGACAAGAATGCGGGACCTGTTGGGATGTTAAACATACCTGGTAACCGCATCCTGGTGGCAGGAACACAGACAGACCGGCTCTATATGATTGATTTGGATAGTTTTGAGATCATCGACCATATTGAAACAGGAGAAGAGCCGGACGGAATGGCGTTTGTGGCGATTGATCATTAATCAGGTTTGGATTCCTGTAAGTTCTCAGCCATTTCTCTAAGTTTTTTATTCATCATTTCGAAACCTTGCCTGGTTTTTGGTTCAAGCTGTTTCCACATAAACGGTACGAGAATTCCACTGAAATTTTCCCGTTGTATAAATTTTGTCTGGCCCGGCCCGGCAGGTGATAATTCAAAAATGTGCTCACCATCAAATAAGCCTCTGAAAAACAGATGCCCTTTCCATCGAAATTCCCGGTTTTCTGTAAACTTCAGACAAGTTGGATTGAATGTCATCGGTTTTGCACCAGGCGGCTGAATGGTTACCTTAAATGATTTTCCTTCCCGGATTTCACCTTGAAATGCCTTGATAAATGGGTTCCACTCGGGGTATTTTTGAAATTCAACCAGCACCTCCCAAACCTTTTCAGCAGGTGCATTGATGATCATTTCCGTAATAAGTTGTTTCATATCCAATGAATTTTAGAATTACAATTTCCGGAGGTATACGGATATTTTGAGAATTGGTTACTGAATCCGTTCAAAACGGACACCCCAAACACGGCTGTCGGATACCCTGAACCCATTTAGTTGATGATCTTCGTCCCTTGTGAAAACAATTGTCCTGCCACCGGATCGGAACGCATCCGGAAATACAGGGAATAAAGATTGTGAATCGAGTTTCCGGTGATGAAAACGCAACCTTCCATTTTCGACTGTAAAACTGTATTCCGTTCCCAGTTCTGATGAGTAATATTGTCCGGTGTACTCTTCAAGATCACCTGGCTCGGGCGACCAGAAATCATGACGCACATAAATATCAGATTCGGATTGGTCTATAAAGTATAAATGCCCGATTTCAGATGTGCCGGGCGGATTAATCCGAAGTTCAAGGCCGGATCCGTCTACAGCAAAGTGGCCATCTTCAAGTGGCTGTAATGGCAGGCCGGGGCCAATATTGAGATTGAGGCGTTCATTTTCATATGTCAGGCTGATGATCCGGTCACCTGGTTGTGCAACATAAATTCCTTCAAGTTCCTGTAAATCTTCTGAAAGCCGCTCAATGCGGTTTTTTTTATTTCTTTGACTGCCTGACTGTTCTGTTACAGATTGTTGCTGGTTGGGCAGGTATAGGCCGGCAATTAGCCTCGATAAAAGTTCAGGGCCGGATCCCGGGAAATTGCAGAATACTGCAATACTAAGTTCATGATCCGGTATCCGGATATATTGACTTCGGTAACCCGCATCCGATCCGCCGTGGCCAATGGTTGTCATGCCTCTGTGTGTTCCCTGGATCAGCCCGCGTTTATATGAGATCGTATCACCACTACTTAGCACAAATGATTCATGTAATTGTTCAACGCCATCAAGGCCGCCAACCTCACCAGTGTACATGTTCCGATCCCATGCTGCAATATCTTCAACGGTTGTGAAGAGGCTGGATGCACCGACTACATCAAACACCGGTACGGAATTACGCATTCCGAATTGGC
>SLKH01000176.1 GCA_007134665.1 Balneolaceae bacterium | reverse complement strand
TTGCTCACGTCCCCGGTCATCTGTCTTCCGTCAGGGCCGGCTATTTACCGGAAATCAGGTGTCATTTTAAAAAATAACTTACCGGTTTACTCAAATACCCAGGTTTCTCATCACGGCATCTGTGATATCATACTCAGACCTGATTTCTTCTTTTACGTAAAGAATAATCACATCATTGGTGGATGTCATGGTATTCAGTACATAGTCGATACCTTTTTCCTGGGCCACTTCATTAATTGCAGACTGGATTTGCTCCAGAAGTGGAGACATCAGTTCTGCCTGACGTTCCTGAATTTCCATTCTAACCTGGTTTTGTGATTGCTGCAGTTCAAACTGAAGCTGTCCAAGACGCTCTTCTTCCTGCTCGCGTGCAGCATCCGAGATAACTCCGATTCTCTGCTGGTAATTTTCAACTTCGAGCTGAAAGTCTCTTTCTGCTTCTGCAAGTTCACCCCTTTTCCGGTCGATGAAGTTCTGAAGACGTTGTTCAACTGCCCTCATTTCAGGCATTCGTTCAAGAACTGCCCGCGGCTCTACAAAACCGATCTTCATATCCTGCGCTTTCACATCGGGTACCTGTAATGAAAATACCAGGATAAATGAGATAAAACCGAATATCGTTGCTTTCTTAATCATAGTGCCTGTTCTGTAGTTTAGTTTGTTGTAAGTTTTTCAATGACTCTGTCTGTGATGTCAACGCCTCTTTCAGATGCATAGTAGATAACCAGATCACCCTGACTTGTTTGTCTGTTTAGTACATAGTCAAGATCCAGTTCTATTGCTACAGTTTCCATTGCATCTTCCACCCGCGCCATAATTGGATTAATTAATTCATTTTGCCGGTTTTGAATCTGGGTTTGAATTCTGCGTTCCAGACTTTCAAGTTCTTCTTCCATTTCCATCAGCCTCGATTCAGCCTGTTCCCGCTGTACACCGGTGAGAGAACCATCTTCCACACCTTCTTCATAATCGGTAAATGCTTCAATCCAGGCTGAATACTGTTGTGTAAATTCCTGTTGTCTTTGCTGGACAAATTGTTCCAGTTCACTTTGAATCTGTGCTGTTTCCGGTAAAGCGTCCATGACACGCTCCGGATTCATCACGCCAACTTTTAGTTGTGCTGATGCAAGAAACGGAAACGAAACAATCAGTATTGTTAATAATATTTTTTTTACCATATATATAAACCTGTGGTTTTTAAGCGTGCAAAGTTAAAGAAATTTTATTCAATTTGTTAGTTCTTCTGTCTGTAATCCAAGTTCCAGCATCACTTCTTCAGTTAAGTTCCATTCAGACCTGGCAAATAAAAACCGTATATCCTGCGACCGGTCGAATACAAAATCGAAATCATTCCTGTCTGCCACCCGGTTAACTGCATCAAACACCTGTCTCTGTATCGGTTCAAGCAGCTCCCGCTGACGCTGAAAATATTCTCCGTCCGGCCCGAATTTCTCTTCAAGAAAACGTTCCCTGTCACGTTCAAGCTGATCGATTTCAGATAAGCGCTGCTCGCGAACTTCATCCGTGAACAGCAATTCCCGTGCCTCAAATTCATTTTTCAGGCGTTCGATATCACGATCCATTTCACGCAAATCATCACGCCACGACTCGCTGAGAAGATTGAGCCGCTGCTCAATTCCGGCATATTCAGGCATCTGTTCAATGATCATATCTGAATCGATAAATCCGATTTTTTGATTCTGAGCTGTCAACTCAGTATGAATAAGCAACGTACAGAGAATCAATATGGTACCGGTAATACGCATATTTTTTAGAATGGTGCCCCGATATTAAACAGGAATTCCCATTCACCGGAAGAAAGTCCTGCTCCGCGCAGTGAGTTTGGAGTACCGTCAAACCTGTAACCGTAACTCAAGTCAACAAGGCCAAGTATCGGCAGGTAAAGGCGGGCACCAAATCCAGCAGCCCTCTTCAGGTCAAACGGATCAAAAGTTCTGGTATCGGCATAGGTATTACCTGCATCAATGAATGTATATGGAATTAACTGAATCTGTTCGGATGTAATTGCCGGATATCGTAATTCCATCGTATATTTTGAAAAAATACGGCCGCCAATCAGGTTTCGGTTATCATCGAGCGGAGATATCACGCCGGTTGTGCCGCCGGGATAACCTCTCATGTCGATATTATCATTAATAAAGCTTTGCCGCTGCTGTATTGCGGTACCGCCAAGGAAAAACCGCTGAAAGTTACTTCGCTGGCCGCTTCCGAAATATCCCATATACCCGTAATCCACACTACCTGATAATGTAAGCCGGCCGACCAATGAAACGTGTGATTGGTAGGACGATTTTAACTTATAAAACTGTCCGAAATTTGGCAGTGGCGGTGCAATCTCACCACTGATTGTAAGCCTGGATCCACGAGTTGGCGAGATAAAGTTATCAAGTGAATTCCTCTCAATTTGATGTCTGATATTCAGGATATTAGTGCTTCCATCCTGAAAAATGCCCTCAAAACCAGCAACATTATATAACTGATAGGAAACCGAAGTTCGCTGAGAAAAATAATCATCTGGCCATCTCAACTGGCGTCCGATAGACACTGTAGATGAAAAGAGTTCATTTCGCTGCCTGAATTCCTGGCCAGGTATCCTCTGATAGTTGAGGATATCATAAGACATACTCAAACCAAGTGACGTTGGGCGACCGCGCAGCCACGGCTCCTGGAATGAAAAACTGTAACTCTGGTAGCCGCGGCCGGTTACCTGAACTCCGAGAGACAATCGCTGTCCGTCACCTGAAGGTATCGGATTCCAGCCTCCCCGCTCAAAAACTCTTTGTATCGAGAAATTATTGAAATTCACCCTGGCAGCGAGGATCACACCAATCTGGCGGCCACCAAAACCTCCTGAAAATTCAAAGTTGTCAGTACTTTGGGATTCATCAAGCCTGTAATAAATATCAACAGTCTGGTTGGCAGGGTCGGGATCCAGATCCGGTTCGATTCCTTCTGGATTGAAATATCCGAGAGTACTCAACTCACGGATAGACCGAATGATTGCTGAACGGCTATAT
The DNA here is from genome assembly GCA_007134665.1 of Balneolaceae bacterium. Lineage (GTDB taxonomy): Bacteria > Bacteroidota > Rhodothermia > Balneolales > Balneolaceae > SKRC01. The sequence goes on along the minus strand of SLKH01000176.1, from coordinate 1,334 downwards.
GTTTGTCCCGGCACTGTTCGCAGTGTTCGCCGCACCACATCGTCATGTGTTTTTGTGTTTCCTGAAAAAGTAACGTCCCGGATGGTAGCGATATCCCTTTCCACAATATCAAAATGCAGGTCGAGCTGATCTTCACCTACAACCCTGATATCAGGGATCACCTCAAAAAACAGGTACCCGATATTTTGATACAGGCTGGTGACATCACCATCGTCTCTTCGCATATAAAGATTCTCCTCAAACCTGCTCTCATTAAATACATCTCCTTCGTAAAAGCTTAAGGTCTGGGTAAGCTGTTCATCGGTATAGACGGTATTACCTTCCCATGTTACGTTTCTTACCGTGTATTGAGGGCCTTCATCAACAGTGATATCAATTGAAACACCTTCCCTGTTGCCTCTCCAATCGTAAACATAAACTGTATCCTGCAGAATTCTTATGTCCCGGTGGCCATTTTCACGATAAAACCTTTCCAGGTTTTCAATCCCTTCTTCAAAGTCTTCTTCGGTGAAAACGTGCCGCCTGAAAATCCGCCACCATCGATCCTGTTTAATTGTATCAAATTCATTTCGTAATTTCCGGTCGCTGAATTGTTCATTTCCTTCAAAAGCAATCCTTCGCACTTTAATTCTTTCGCCGGGATCGATATTGAAAGTCAGATTAACTCTGTTTCGGAGATCATCGGTATGTTCCTCGATTATTTCTACCTCTGTACCCCAATACCCGTTTTCTTCATAATATCTTTTAATCGTGCTTAGTGCCTGGGATCTGACCGAGTTTGTTACCGCAAATCCTGATAACAGGTTTAACCTCTCCCTGAGATCTCTGCGATGCGAGCGCCGGATGCCTTCCAGATCATACCTGCCCAGGCGTGGTTGTTCCTGGACAAACATTTTGATCCGTATGGAATTGCCTTCGATTACCTCATGGCATATTTCCACATCAGAAAACAGGCTGGTTCGAAAAATTCTGCGAATTGCTTCCGGAATCTCCTCACCCGGAATCGTAACTGATGATCCAACAGATAAACCACTCGTACTTAAGAGATAGCTCTCCCGGGCTGTTGTTAACCCTTCAACAACAACCTCCTGGATTTGGTATTCCCGCGGGAATTGCTGAGTTGGATCTGTGATTTGAATCTCACATCCGTTTTGCGCAAATGCATTTTCCGCAATGAATGGTGTAAGTACAATGATGAAACCGATGATATAGCTAACTGATCGAGACACGCGATATAAATCAGTAATAAGTTAAGAGATGATGTGATTAATAATTCTGTTTGTGATACTTTTGGATTGACCGTTATCAATTTTCCCGTACCTACGATCACGAAG
>SLKH01000206.1 GCA_007134665.1 Balneolaceae bacterium | reverse complement strand
TGATGCCCATGGTTCATATGGAGAATCATAGATTGCATCTGCAGCGGGCCTTACCTGCAGTATAACAGCATTCATATTCAGTGCTTTTGCCCGGTTTAGTAGTTGAATCATCTCCATTTGCTGTTCCTTAACAGAGAGGCCGGGACGTGAAGGCCAGTCGATATTAGCCACCGTGGCAATCCAGGCAGCGCGAAATTCCCTTTTTACTTCAGGTAAACCGGAAAAAATTTCAGGTTTTGTTTCTGCAGGCTCTGGTTCAATGACAGAACAACTGCTGGCAATAAAACCTGTAACAGTAAGTACAAATCCAATAAACAAAAACTGAACCAGATTACTGATTCGATGATATATCAGCAGAGGGTTGATAGGTGAACCGTTTAGATGTTTGCAAATGGATTTTATATTTTGACTAAAATGAGGGTAAGTTATTAAATAGTCAATGAAGTTCGAATGAAACTTCGGGATATATATTTAAAACCGGAAACTTTATCAAAACTTCCTGAAATTGTTGGCAGTTATATGGAGCAGAGAACTAAAAACAGTGTGCAATGAGTGATAACCGATGTGTATTATGTGAAAGTTATGATACCCATCATATATTTTGCGATGATACCCGCATGGAGGATATTCGAGATTATTATCATTGTAATATATGTTCCCTGATTTTTGTACCACCAGTACAACGTTTAGCTCCGGACGAGGAATTTCAGCGTTATGAACTGCATGAAAATGACCCCGAAGATTCGAACTACCGCAAGTTTTTAAACAGAATGAGCAAACCAATCCTTGAGCGAATTCATCCGGGAAGCTACGGGCTTGATTTTGGATCCGGCCCGGGGCCTACGTTAAACATTATGCTGGAAAAAGAGGGGCATACAGTTGAGGTGTTTGATATTTATTATGCAAATGACCCCTCTGTATTTAACAATAAATATGATTTTATAACAACAACTGAAACCGTTGAGCATCTTTTCCGGCCGTGGGATGAGTTGAACAGATTGTGGAGCAGCCTAAAAGAAGGCGGCTGGCTGGGTATTATGACAAAAAGATCAGGAGGAATTCAGGAATTTAAAAATTGGTATTATAAAAACGATGATACACACGTTATTTTTTTTTCAGATGATACCTTCAGATGGCTTGGGAAACAGTGGGGAGCCATTCCAGAATTTGTATCTGATGATGTGGTTTTATTCAAAAAACCTTCAGACTAACTGATTTGTTACTGTAAAATCAACTCTATTATTACCAATTGTGATTAGGTGCAACAATCGCTGCCAGGTCATATCCATTGTGATTGGAAACTGCGGCATACCAGTTATCACCCCATTTCCAGGAAACCACATGGATGTTTTCGATCTCTTTGATATGAAAGTCATTATATGATTTGCATTTTTCTACTGCCTCGGGGTCTCTGACCAAATGTTGGTACTGTTTCAGGCTATCAATTTTGAATGCAAATATATAGATATATTCACCGCTGCCTGTGTGATGATATTCCAATACGGGAGTTTTATAGTCCGGAACGAAGTCAGTGTATATCACCTGAGTAATCTCTGCTCCGTCGATAGCTGGCATATCAATATCAAAGTTATATTCTTCGACAAGTACTTGATGGGCTTCGTTCAAGGAACCCGGTTGAAAGCCTGCAAAAGAGATCTGGCCATCGGAATTATTGAAATGTGATAATGCAAATTCCTCGATACTCATTGTAGATTGCAGGGTAGGGGATATCCGCTCAAGAATTTCAATGGTGAGTATGCTTAGGATGAAAACAGCCGCTATTGCAATAGCGGTTCTATAGATGGTGTTTATTTTACCAGGTTTTGATCCTGCTGTAATCTCAGAAGAAGAATTGTCAATCTCATTTTTTATCGGAATATGAGTATCAATATCCAGATTTGTATCAGTATTGTACAGATTTTCTTCATCCAGCATCCGGATGATCCTGGACTTCAGGTAGTCCGGTGCTTTTGATTTCCTGCACCGGTTTTGAATTAAATCTTTGATTCTTAACTGACTTTCAAAGATTTGTTTTACCTCGGCATCAGATTCTATATAGTCGTAGAAAGCCCTGCTGTCATCGGCCGATGCTTCTCCGTCAACCACATAGGGAAGTAACTCTAATGCTTTCTGTTTGCTTAGATCTTGCTTATGCATAACTATAACCCTGCCATCTGCTTATTTCAACAGTCGATGATTTCGAGATTTGATAATTACCGGTATCATCCACAATAACAGAAACTCCGGAATCTCGGTTCCGTGTTCCGATCCATTAAAATGTATTATGTAATTTTTTTGCTGCCACCGTTAATGGAAATGTTTCATGAATTATTCAAAATATCAAGGATTGTTCTTTATAATTCGAATATTTTAACGGTTTTACCTATCTTATTAATGCATTCAGGTGAATTTCTATAAATAACTATGTGAAATAAGTTGTGTTAAAGACGTGGAATAATCGCCTTTGGACAGACATTTACTAACCTGAATTGTAACGTTGATCTGAATCTCTACAGTTGGCCTGTGTTAATAATACCCGGCATTCAGATTTGACAAAGCAATAGTGTGTTAAATTTATAAATCCAGTCTGATTGCTATTGTCTTTAAACGTTCATTGATAATCGCAATATAATCTATGAGTATGGAAAATGTATTTTTTGAAACCAATGGGCTATCCGGTATTCCCATGAAAAACTATAAATCTTATTCACTTCGAAATTTCAGAAAAATACCACAAATGGATCTGCTCAGTGAAGATGTGAAGTTTGCTATTGAGGTGGTCGGTTCTGTTTTACCATTTAAAGTGAATAACTATGTGATTGACGAACTGATCAACTGGGATAAAGCACCGGATGATCCTATATTTATACTCACTTTTCCAATTAAAGAGCTATTGAAGCCGTATCATTTTAATGAAATGGCCGATGTCATTAAAAGAGGTGCATCCAGACCTGAAATAAAACAGAAAGCCGATGAAATCAGATTGCAGTTAAATCCTCATCCTGCCGGACAATTAGAACATAATGTTCCGGAATACCAGGAAGAAAAATTGCAGGGCCTTCAACACAAATACCGGGAAACTGTACTCTTTTTCCCAAGTCAGGGACAAACATGCCACGCTTACTGTTCATTCTGTTTTCGCTGGCCTCAATTTGTCGGGATGAATGATTATAAATTCGCTATGCGTGAAACCAATAAACTGATTGGTTATCTGAAAGAACATCCGGAAGTAACGGATGTTTTGTTTACCGGTGGAGATCCTATGGTTATGAAGGCTCGCATATTGCGTAAATATATAGAGCCTTTACTGGATGCTGACCTTCCCAACTTGAAAAATATCCGAATCGGGAGTAAATCACTAAGTTACTGGCCATATAAATATGTGAATGCACCGGACGCCGAAGATACTCTGAAATTATTTCGGGAGGTTAGTGATGCCGGGATTCACCTGGCTTTTATGGCCCATTTTAATCACCCGGTTGAACTAAAAACAAAAGTAGCTCGCAAAGCAGTTAATAATATCCTGGCTACAGGAGCCCAGATAAGAACTCAGTCACCATTACTTCACAGAATCAATGATCATGCTGATGCCTGGAGTGAGATGTGGGAAGAACAGGTTGCACTCGGTATGATTCCATACTACATGTTTATGGTTAGAGATACCGGGGCACAACATTTTTATGGGATTCCGCTTGAAAAAGCCTGGAATATATTCAGGGATGCGTATCAAAAAGTGAGTGGAATAGGCCGCACAGTGCGTGGCCCGAGTATGTCTGCCGGCCCCGGTAAAGTTCAGATACTCGGTGTGGAAGAAATTCATGGCGAGCGGGTTTTTGTGCTGCGTATGATTCAGGGCAGAGATCCCGAATGGGTTCATAAACCGTTTTTTGCGAAGTATGACCCTGAAGCTATCTGGCTTGACGACCTGGAACCGGCTTTTGGCCAATCGGAATTTTTCTACAATGAAAAACTGGAAGAGATCTATGCTGAATAAATTCTGATGAATAGTTGATAACGAAATAACACAATATGTTTACTTGTACATATTGAAATATTTCCAGGGTTTAATGTCCGGAGGAAGAGTTGAATAGGTTTTCATCTCCCCGAGTACCGGATGGCGAAAACAGATTTCTGAAGCATATAGCGCAGGACTTTCAGGAGCAGATTTATCCGTTCCGTATTTTCTATCACCCAGCAAGGGGTAACCTTCAGTGGCAAACTGAACACGTATCTGGTGCGGCCTTCCGGTTATCAGATTGACTTTCACAAGTGATAAATTAAGTTCTTCGTTATAATCAATCCTCTGGTATCCAAGTTCTGCCTTTTTCGCCTTTCTTTCACGGGGGGAAACGGAAGTTACATGGTTGGTATTTTGATCTTTAAGCAG
>SLKH01000283.1 GCA_007134665.1 Balneolaceae bacterium | reverse complement strand
TGATGCAGCTTGCAGCCGGTGAGGAGCTAACCGAGCATACCTCCAAGTTTCCCAGTATGGTGTATGTAATCGGAGGAGAGGGCGAACTTGTTGCAGGCGGGAAAACATTTCGGCTCAGTAAGGGAGAGATTGTAAGCATGGCTGCTGAGCTGCCCCATTCGGTGACAGCCGAAAAGGATCTGGATTTCCTGTTGTATCTGTTTAAGTCTGAGTGATGTTAGAGGCTCCCGCAGATTGCTCGGATTGACGCAGATTTTTGAATGGGTTGATATTAAACCCGTAACCAGTTATTAATATGGACCTTTGAAAAGAACTCTGCGAGGTCTTGGCAGACTCTCGCAGGTTCTTGAGTTGAGAAGATTATCCGGATTATTCAATCGGAATCTGATCACTATAAACATTCAGCCATTCTCTGAACGACTTTATTTCCGGGTTCAGTTTTTTTGACCGTGCAACATCCCTGGTTTTATTGCAAACCTCATCAAAGTCGCGGTAGAACTGGAACATGTTGCCAAGGTCATCCGCACCCTGGAACCCAAAACCTCGAAACTGTTCAGGGGTGATTTTGTTGTAGATTACTTCTTCACCAATAACTTCCGTTAACTGTTTGGCCATGTCGCTTACCGTGAGCTGATCGCCGGACACACCGATATGCTGTCCAACCAGCTCCTTCCCCTGTTTAAAAATCCCATAAGCACATTTCCCGATATCATCGGCTGAGATGCCTGCCATTTTTTTTTCTCCCATCGGGAGTGAGATAGCGAGTTTGCCATCCTCACCCCGCTGTGGGCCAAGGCCAAAATGAATCATATTGTCCCAGTAAAAAGAAGCAAGCATAAAAGTAACAGGTAAGTCCCGGTCGGTAAAATGGTGGTCAGCTTCTCCTTTGGCATCAAAATGGGGTACTTTATACTTCTCCTGAAGGGTAGGCATTCTCTCATCATCCAGGGGTACCCAATTCCGTACATCTTCGAGTGTTGACCAGATCACATGTTCCAGGCCGGCTTCCCCGGCAGCTTTTGCAAAATCTCCTGCCTGTTTGTACTCTTTTTCAGGTGAAAAATGATCCCAGAAGAAAGTAACAAAATAAGCGCCATACGCTCCATCAAGTGCTTTTTTAATACTGTCATATTCATCTATATCTCCCTTTACCACTTCTGCTCCTGCGTCAGAAAGGGCTTTGGCTTTATCCGATGAAGGGTCTCTTGTGACAGCCCGGACAGAAAATTCACTGTTTTGATCATTCAAAATGGCATTAGCCAGTCCGCCGCCCTGCGAACCGGTAGCACCGAAAACAGTTATAAGTTTTTTATCGCTCATAAATTTAATGTTAAGATGGTTAATATTAAACTATATGTTAATTCTTATTCATTTGATTCGCAATAATTGCCACTTATTTGATTCAACGAGAGAACCTATTTCACATTATAACCCGGTTTTCACAGACAAACTCACCCGGAAATATTTATTTTTTCTAATCATGATTTCCTTTGAAATCAACCATACTTTAGATTAATTCATTCAAAGGAGAGATAATTTCAATTTTGAGTTGCCTGGACGATTGCAGTAATCTCTCAGAGAGTATTAATACATGGTTTGAGGGTGATTGCTCTGAATCAAAACGGGTATGTTATGAGATCATTATTGTACCTGGTCATCATCAGTATTGCAGTTTTTAGTTGTGATGCTGTCGATTCTACTTTTGATGAAGCTGTTCCGGGAATGTATTCACTGCAAACCGAAGTATCGCCTGCTGGAAGTGGCAGCATTGACCCTTCTGAAGGAGATTATATTACAGGTACAAGGGTTAGGATCGAGGCAATACCTGAGAACGGATATGTGTTTGACAGATGGGAAGGTGACCTGACAGGAAGTGAGAATCCGGTTGCATTTACCGTGAATCAGGATAAGTCCGTTACTGCACTGTTTAGTGAAATTGCCGGGCCTTATGTGGAAATTACTCAGCAGCCATCCGATACAGAAGCCGGCCAGCCCATCTCTCCGGCACCTGAGGTGAAATTATACGATGTACGAGGTGATCCTGCAGGTGACATACAAATTCTGGCCAGCCTGAGTCATGAATTCTTTCATGCAGAAAGTGAAACCTCAGTTTACACGAATGCCGATGGTATTGCACGATTTGAAAATTTAATCATAGAAAAAGCTCATTCAGGTTATTCCATTATATTTGAATCAAGCAATTCTGATACTCTGAATGCTGTCTCTGTACCATTTGCAGTAGAGCCATCTGTCGTGGATTCGAAGAAGTCGGACATAACGGCTGTACCTTCCAGCCTGAAAGCAGGACGAACCGCTGCTGTTTATATTGAACTGCGTGATCGGTTTGACAACATGGTTGGTGGGCTGGAGAATCATGATTTTGAAGTTTCTGTTGATGGTGAAGCATCTGCTGGAAACGTAAATGAAACTGATGAATCTGGAACCTACAGTTTTGATGTTACGAGTCAGAAATCTGAAAAAGTACAAGTGTCAGTTTCAGTACTTGGTGAATTGATTGATGAGATTACAGAAATTACTTTTACCTCTGGTATGCCGGACAGCCTGGTAATCCTCATACAGCCTGAAAATACCAACAGAGGAGACCCGATTCAGGGGCCGCCCACGATTCAGGTAACGGATCAGTTTGGAAATGGGGTGAATGATATCAATGTCAGAGTCAGGGAAGCCAATGACCGGCAATTTAGTAGCGGAAAACAATTGGTGGTCACAGATCAATCGGGAATTGCTGTATTTGACGATCTCGTCATCGATGGGTTTTTGGGGAATTACCGGCTTGTATTTTCAGTTGATGATTTGCCCGAAGTAACTTCAGAATCATTCCGGATAAGAAGTTTTGGTTTCAGTGAAAGTAGTTTTTGAAGCAATCCGGGCAGCTGAAATATTCAATAGAGTTGGCAAGGTTTAGATTAATTTAATTTTAATCCTTAGATTTTTTCTCTATCTCGTTATACTGCATGAATAGCCTGTCTGCTTCATTATAATAATGGATGCAGTTGCGCCTGTGGGTAAAATAAGTTGGTTTTAAGGTATAAGCTGGTAAAGTCTGTTATGAGAAAATGTCTGTACTTGATCGCAATTCTAATCGCCATTATTACATTCAGTTGTGATACAACTGATACTTCTTTTGAAGGTGCGGTACCTGATCTTTATTCTTTAGTAACAGAAGTGGACCCGGAAGGAGCAGGAACTGTGACCCCGTCGGAAGGGGAATATGTGTCAGGCACACGGGTTGAGCTTCGGGCTATTCCGGAGGGAGGATATATTTTCGACCGATGGGGTGGTGCGCTGAGCGGTTCTACAAACCCGGTCTCAATTGTGATGTCCCGCGACCGGGCAGTGATCGCCTATTTCATTGAAAGAGATTATCCTTTAACAATTGAGATCATTGGTGAAGGATCTGTAAACGAGGAAGTCATCAATCAGACTGAAGATGAAAATGGAGATGAGAGCAATGAAGCCGATCTATTGGCACCTGAGTCAAGGGAAATCCCCCGGGAAATTAATGGGGATATCCAGTATCAAATGTCAACAGATGGCCTGCAGCCACAGCTAAACCGGGAGTCAACAGATACCGGTGCAATATACTCTGAAATCGGTACCGCATCCCAGGACCAGGAGCCTGTAACGGTAAGGCTGACGGCAGTACCGGCAGAGGGCTGGTATTTTGACCGCTGGGAAGGCGATCTGGCCGGAAGTGAGAACCCTGCAGAAATTCTGGTCGATCAGCCTAAAACGGTAACGGCTGTTTTTGAGCAGGATTTGCCGGATGAATATAACCTGAATGTAATTATTGAAGGTGAAGGCACTGTAGAAGCTGACCCGGATCTTGAATCGTATGAACCGGGTACAGAGGTTTCATTAACAGCGATTCCCGAATCCGGTTGGAATTTTCTTGAGTGGGCCGGGGACCTGACAGGCAGTGAAAACCCAGCATCACTCGTTATGGATGAGAATAAGGAGGTAACAGCAAGGTTTGAGCTTCCTGGGGCCCCTGTTATGGAACTTATACAGCAGCCATCTGAAACGGTTGCAGGAATGCCAATCAACCCTGCTCCTGCGATTAAGCTCACAGATGACCAGGGAAATCCCGTTGAAAATATAAATGTAACGGCGGCACTGAATGAAAATTCATTGGCTTCTTACTCCACTTCTACGGTTGCAACAGATGAGAATGGAGAGGCAGTGTTCGATAACCTGGTTATCGAAACGGCCGGCACCGATTATGAACTAACATTTGATGCGGATGAAACCGGGGTATCGAATATTTCATCAAATACGTTCAACGTCATAGCCGCAGAACCTGATCCGTCCAACAGCAGTGCAGAGGTTCCGGATGGTGTAGCCGGAGAAGAAACCGTGATTGTGATAACAGTG
>SLKH01000226.1 GCA_007134665.1 Balneolaceae bacterium | reverse complement strand
TGAACTTCACGTGCAATAGCATCACTTGCATGGATATTCATTCCAATCGGGCCTTCAAGTTCAATGATAATGTTATTCGGATCCGTTTCCGGGAAAAATTCCACTCCGGTTGGAGCAAGGCTGAAAAGTCCGAAAATACTGATCAGAACTCCCATTACTGAATTCAGGAGGAGAGACCTGTTATCGGTCAGGATCAACGGTTTGTCCGATTTTCTGAGCAATCCGATCATGCCAACTATAACCAGGGCCAATGGTAAACCCAATAAATACACCCATATCATTAAGCCAACTTCATTGCCGAGTGAAACAGCAAAGAGAATAATCGAGATAAATGCACCAAGGATTATCCCTGTCACAATCGAGACTTTACCTCCAAGAAAAATTGCTTCTGCAAGGTGCACCATTATCAATACTACACCGGCAATTGCAAATATTGCTGCCAGCCCAAATAACAGAGACGAGGCTGGTGAAAATATCCCGATAACGCCACCCAAAATCGCTAACACCAGGGCACCGGAAAGTGATCCAAGGGCGAATGTATTTCTCAACATCGCATATTTCACTGAATAGTCTCTGATAAGCATCCATTCCAGAAAATTCCGGTAGTGTTCTATAATCCTGGGAAGAGTTACCTCTGTAAACCGAATTGATGCTGGTTTAATAAAGAATTTAAACGTAACGATGAAGAAAATAACAACAAGAATCGTAACTATAAGTGTTGTTATATTGGCCATTGCAATAGCTACTGCCAGAAACAGCAGAAGTGCTATACTCAAACCTTTTACAAATGGCGTTATCGGTTTCTTTTCTTCACTATCCAGCCTGACAAAATACGCTGTGAGCACCGGGTAAATAACAAGAGCTACAAAGAGTGAACAAATCAATACAATAATAAGGGTCATCGGCAGGTAACTCATAAACTGGCCAATAATTCCGGGCCAGAACAGCATTGGTGTAAACGCTGCCAATAGTGTTAATGTAGCTGCAATTAAAGCGTATCCGACCTCATCAGTAGCTGCTTTTGCCGCTTCAAACCTGCCATATCCCATCTCACGGTACCGATAGATGTTCTCAACAACAACGACTGCATTATCAACCAGCAGGCCAAGAGCGATAATCAAACTGAAAAGAATAATAAAATTCGCCGAATGGCCCATACTATACAGAACAATGAAACCAACAAAAATCGACATCGGTACAGCGGTTCCAACCAATAATGCATTCCGGATGCCCAGGAAAAAAACAAGTACGAGCACCACAAAAAGCATCCCGCTTATGATGCTGTTTTCCAGGTCCGAAATCAGCTCAACGATATATTCACTTTGGTCGCCGGTAATCAGTACACTCGTTCCTGCCGGTAACGGAAAATCTTCAATCGCCTGTTTAACTGCCTCAGCTGTTTCAAGAATATTTACACCAGGCCTTTTCTTGATATTCAGGCTGATTACTTCGTTGTCACGGATATCAAATTCATCAAGATCAACCTTTCTGCCATTCTCATCGATTTTATATGCACGCAGCCGGGCAAAACTTTCCCTATCTTTAAAACCGAAAATGACCTCGGCAACATCTCTCATATAGATCAGCCCCGGCCCATGAGGGCCTTCTCCCATCGGCCTTGCGACGACAAGGTTTTCAATTTCAGAAGGATCCTGAAATTCACCACTAACTCTTACCAGGTAACTTGACCTGTCCACATCCACCGTTCCGCCGGGAATCGTAAGGTTTTGATTTTGAATAGCACCGACTAACTGGCCAAAGGTAAGGTTATACCCATTCAGGGTTGCTAAATCTACATTAACCTGAACTTCCCGCTCTACATTACCGACCATTTCCACTTCCCGTACACCGGTAACTGTTTCGAGCAGATCTTCGAGCCTTTCTGCAATTGGTGTGAGCCGCGAAACCGGGTAATCTGCTGTCAGATTCACATTCATGATGGGAAAATCATCGACATCAATTTCGATGATAAACGGCTCTTCTGCATCCGGCGGCAGTTCCGTCCTTGCCAGGTCAACCCTTTCCCTTACATTCTGGCTGGCTTCAACGATTGGCACATCCAGGTCAAATTCGACAATCACACTGCTGAAACTTTCTGTTGTTGTCGATCGAATATCTTTCACTCCATTGATTCCCTGAAGTTCTCTTTCTATAGGCTGGGTAACCAATGATTCCATATCCGTCGGGCTGATTCCGGGATATATAGTATTTATGATGAAGATGGGAATCTCAACAGAAGGATTGGTCTCCTTTGGTATTGCGCTGTAACTGAAAGCCCCGGCAATGATAAGGATTGCAGCCAATACGATAATGACTGTCCTGTTCTTAATTGTTAATTCGGTTAATTTCATAGATGTTCAAAAAAAGAATTACTGCTGTAATTGTTGTGATCCGAATAAATTAATGTGACACTGCCGGCCGCTCTCTTCTTTGAAGTTCCCTGGCCCTTTCATTACTGCTAAAGCGATTGATTATATTTAACCTGTCGCCCACACTTAGTGTACTCATGCCGGAAATAATCACTTCATCACCTTCCTGAAGCCCATCTGTTATTTCAATAATCGGCCCTGTTGCGAAACCCGTTGAAACTGAAACAAGTTCAGCGACAGGCTCTCCATTTACTTCTGTAACAACGAAAACATTAATCCCTTCTTCATCACGTACAATTGCCGTTCTCGGAATTACGATTGCATCGTCAATCGTTGTTCGCCGGACGTAGATATCGACCACCATTTCCGGTTTGATAATTCCTTCTGAATTTTGAAGTTCGATTTCGATAGGATAGGTTCTGGTAGCGTTGTCAATTACATTCCCTGCAAAGGAAACTTCGCTATCAAATGAACTTCCATTCTGGGATCTGAGCCTCACATTCACAGGATTACCCTCAACGATTTGCCCGGAATACCTTTCCGGTACACCGGCTGTGATCCTGACCACGTCTGTGTTTACAAGCCTGACAACAGGCATCCCCGGGTTAATAAGTTCGCCAATTCGGACAAATCGTTCTTCAACCCTGCCGCTGAACGGCGCTTCCACATGCGTATCAAGCAGTTGCTTTTCTGCCTGGTCCATCTGAGCTTTTGCCTGATCGCGCTGTGCCCGTGCACTGTTAAAATCCTGCGTGCTGATAATTTGCTCCTCGTAAAGTGCAAGAAGTCTTTGATAAGTGTCATCAGCAAGCTCAAAAGATGTTCTTGCAGCTTCATATTGTGATCTGCTCAGCCTGTCGTCCATATTAGCAATCATCTCACCTTGCTGAACATATTCACCCCGCTCAAGGATGGTTTGAATGCGTCCTGAATTTTCTGACGAGATTGTTGCATCTTCAATTGCTTCAACGACACCGCTTATCCTAATATAATCTTCAAAAGAGTCGGGAGCTATCTCAATGGTTTCTACCGGAACCAGCCGTATCCGGTTGTTATTGGCATCCCCGCTCTCATCCATTTCACAGGCCGATGTAGTCATTAAAATCATTCCCAGAACCAGTGGTATAATACATTTCCGTTTCATCATTATTAGGTGAACTGATTTGAATTAGTTGTTATTCAGTACCGGCTGCCCGGTGGCTTTGTAAAAGCGGCTGACTGCCGTCTTATAATCATACACAGCCGACAGGTAATTCAACCGGCTTTGATCGAGCAATGATGAGGCCTGACGCTCTTCCAGTGGAGTTCCCACGCCCTCACGAAGCCTTTTCAGCGATTGTTCATAGTTCAACTGGGCCTGCTCGATATTCCTCTCCTGGCTGATAATGCGTTGATAGGCAGCTTCAAGTTCTTTGATTGCCTGATCAACTTCGAGATAGATACTGTTTTTCAATAATTCCTGGTCGATCTCAGCCTGGCGCATTTCAATCCTGTTCTGCTGAATCCGTGCACTGGTCTGAAATCCATCAAAGATATTCCATTGAAACTGGATCCCAACAGAAACCGATGGATCCCAATATGCATCGTCAAAAAACCGCCGCTGAGTTGCAGTAAATGAAAACTGATCGCCCGGTATTGAAGATATTTGCTGACGATTATCCGGAACCTGGCCTATATAAAATGCATTGGCAAAGGCATTGACAACAGGCAAATAACCCGATCGTGTAATTCTTCTGTTCACATCCAGTAATTTCAGATACTCCTCTGCCTGGCTTACATCCGGACGACGTTCAATTGCCAGCCTATAGGCATCCTCAATATTTAACATCTCTGGCTGAAGCTCCCCGTCAAATTCGAGTTCCCCGCTTAAATTAACCTTTGTCCTAACAGGAATTCCCAATTGAAGCGTCAGATTTCTGATAGCAAGATCTGCCTGATTTTCCACTTCAATGAGATTGGTTTCCAGATTTACCAGTTCCACCTCGGCACTCATACTGTCAAACCTTGATAATATTCCGGCTTCAACTGACGAACGGGTCTCTTCAAC
>SLKH01000074.1 GCA_007134665.1 Balneolaceae bacterium | reverse complement strand
TTCAGAAACAAGTGGTCATCAGCATTCTTGTAATCAGTCTGAAGCAGGTTATGATCCACATATTGACAGGAAAGCTCGGTTTTTGCACGGTCGAGCCCCATAGCTTCCAGTTCCAGCATCACAAGTGTCCCTGTTGCATCCTGTGTCAGGGTCTGATCTATGCAAATACCAATCTCATCGCCCGGGTTCATCGAGCCACTTACAAGATGAGAATAAATAATTTTCTCTGTTACATTCATTGGTTGATCCATATCAAAAAGTTGCATCTAATAGTAATTCCCTGCTTTCTAAAAACTTATACCAAAAAAATCGTTCAAAAAGTGAATAAAAATTTGTTTATTGCATTTATCATCTTATAAATCGGTGAATCAGACACAGGAGTTCCTTAAGTAGACAAATTACAACTGCTTGCATGAATAATTGCAGGTAACCGGATATTTTTTACCACCTAACTATACCCATTTGCAGATGACCTACAATGAATTGATCGATCAGTTGTCTGAAGAACTTAATCTTACCAGGGCTGAGACGAAAGATCTTGTTGATAAAACGGTTCAAGAGTTGACAGAGCAATTGGGCCAGGGGATCAGTTTCACGATCCCGGATTTGGGAACTTTTAAAACGAAAG
Source organism: Balneolaceae bacterium (assembly GCA_007134665.1). Classification (GTDB taxonomy): domain Bacteria; phylum Bacteroidota; class Rhodothermia; order Balneolales; family Balneolaceae; genus SKRC01. Next base: position 3,800 of record SLKH01000074.1, on the reverse strand, counting down.
TTAAAGAAGTACAAAAAGTTTACAATCCTCACTATGATAAGTTTATGCTGATCCCACCGAAACGGGTAGTTGAATTTGCACCGGGGAAAAACCTGAAAGATAATCTGAAGTTTATCAATCCCGAGTGATGAATGAAAAGACCTCTTTCAGTGATTTGGTTGACAAGCTAGCCGGCAGGGTTGAGAAGAGCCAGGGGTTTACCCAGGAATTTATGCATGAGCTCGTCTCCATCATTGAATCCGGACTAAAGGAAAACGGATCGGTCTCTATTTCGGGGTTTGGCAAATTTGAAGTGCGCTGGATGGATGAACGAAAAGGGACAAATCCTCAAACCGGAGAAGAGATTACCATTCCGGCTCAGAATAAAGTTGTTTTCAAACCGTACAAAGCACTGAGAGAATATGTTAATCGTCCCTATGCCCGTATGGAACCTCACCTTCTGGATGATTCGACGGAAGAAGCAGATTCTCAGACAGAAAAAGTACAACCGCCTGTTCCACCAATAAGATCAGAAGATGAACCGGACGAAGACTTCGCCGATGAGGAAATTGAGAAACCCAAAAGAGAACCGGTCAGTAAAAAAAAGTCAGAACCTGAATCTGTAAGTGGTGAACCGGAGTCTTCAGAAGATTTACCTGATAGTGATGAAATTGATTATGAAGCTGCACCATTTCCTTTTTTTACGGAAGAGGAAGAAGATATTCTGGATGATGAAGATCAGGATGAGCTTATAGTTGAACGAAAATCTCCTGTAGATTACGAACCCGTTACAGAGATAGCCGGGGAACCGAATGGGGGTAAATCGGCAGAGGAAGAAGAGCTTGTTATAAACTTCCAGGAAACTGCTGCACCAAAATATAAAAAGGAAGACAAATCACACTTTAGCTGGAGTTATATTGCTGCTGCAATGGTTGTTTTTCTTATTATTATGGCTCTTTACTACCTCATGAGTCGGCCGGCCGAAGTGACTGAACCCGTTGCAGAACCACCGATGGTAGAAGCTGAACCACCCCCTGCGATAGAAGAACCTTTGCCAAATGATATTGAAGAAACAGAATTTATCGCTATTATAGTGGAAGCTGGGCAAAGTTTGTGGAATCTTGCAATCGATTACCTGGGGGATCCTTATCTCTGGCCATGGATCTATCACCTGAATAGTGAAGCCATAGATAATCCAAACCAGATTTATGAAGGAAGTGATCTGACTATACCTGTACCTGCTGATTCGGAACATTTATCGGATAGTGACCGAAGAGAAGTTGCATCTGGCTACGTAGATGTGTATCAATGGTATAGAGATCATTCAGATGAAGAAGCCAGATTTTATCTCTGGGCAGCCGGTGTATTTGATATTTCCATTTATGATGAAATTGAAGGCCAGGTTGAAGCTGATGACCTGAATTTCGCACGAAACCGATAAAACCTGTTTATTTAACCTATTCAGAATTGCAACTATTAAACCGGAGTCAACTATGATACGGCACATTGTGATGTGGAAATTAAAAGATGAAGCAGCTGGTGCATCCAAAGAGAAAAATGCAGAAAAACTCAAGTTGATTCTTGAAGGACTCAAAACCAGTATTGAAGAGATTAAAAATGTAGAAGTGGGTATTCAAATTAACGGTGATGATGACGAAGCCCTGGATGTGGTTCTCATCTGTGATTTTGAAAATGATCTCGACTTCAAAATGTATACCCGCAATCCCGCACACAAAAAAGCAAAAAAATTTATTGACACCGTAATAGATGAACGTTTTTTTGTTGATTACAGGGTAGATATTTAACAGTGTGTCATTTTAACAGTGATCAGTGTGATAAGTATTACTGAATCATATTTGTGAGTTATGAATGATCGTTCGCTGGACAGTGAGGATAGCATACACCTCCCGATTGACGGGGTACTGGATCTGCATACATTCAAACCTTCGGATGTGGGAACCCTGATAGATGAATTTATCCTCGCTTGTCTTGAAAAGGAGATATATCACATCAAAATCATACACGGTAAAGGCACCGGTGCCTTAAGAAAATCGGTACATCACCTGCTTGAAAGAAATGAAAATGTGGAGAACTTTTCACTTGCAGGCGGCCGCAGCGGGTGGGGAGCAACGGTGGCGAGGTTGATAGAGTGAGTGAATGAGTAAATGAGTAAATGAGTGGGTGGAAGGATATTTCTATTGGTTTTTTTTAGTCAGTAATTGATTATTTCACTGGCAAGAATATATTTAGGGTGAGTTTAGTGTAAGAATTCAAATTATTTGGCAATTCAAAGTTCCTTTACCAGTAATCAAACCGATCAATATGAAAAAAGAAACCACCAAACCCGGATCTATCTCCCGTAAATCATTTATTAAAAAAAGTGCCATTGCATCCTCGTTCTTTTTTGTTCCGAGACATGTACTTGGCGGTAAAGGTTTCACGGCTCCAAGTGACCGGTTGAACCTTGCGGCTATTGGCGCAGGCGGAAAAGGGTTTACGGATATTCGTAACGCATCGGTTGGGGGACGCGAACGGGTTTCGGCATTGTGTGATGTTGATTTTTCCGGATCAGCACAACGTGCTGTCGAGGAATACCCGGATGCCAGGCGTTATCACGATTTCAGGGAAATGCTCGACAGGGAGTCTGACATCGATGCGGTTACCATCTCAACGCCTGATCATACACATGCGCCGGCTGCAAAATTGGCCATGGAGAAGGGAATCCATGTATATGTACAAAAACCCCTGACACATAATATCTATGAGGCAAGGCTACTGACACAACTTGCACGAGAACAAAGAGTCGTTACCCAGATGGGGAACCAGGGGGCTTCCAATCCGCTGCTGGGAATGGTTCAGGATTGGGTGGATTCAGAAGTTCTCGGCGAGATCTCCAGGGTTCAGGTCTGGACGAATCGTCCGGTTTGGCCGCAGGGTTTTGCCATGCCTGAGCCGGATGAAAGTCAGAAGCCCGAAGCTCTGGAGTGGGATTTGTGGCTCGGGCCAGCCGACTATCGCCCATATACACCAGATCTGCATCCGTTCAACTGGAGAGGCTGGTGGAATTACGGTACGGGAGCACTCGGGGATGTGGGCTGCCACCTGATTGATATCCCGTTCAGAACCCTCGGGCTGAACTATCCGACGGATGCCGAGTGCAGTGTGGGCACGATTTTTACACAGATGTGGACACCGGATTACCATCCGGAAGGATGTCCGGCTTCATCCTTTATCACCATGAATTATGAGGCCACGGAAAAAAGCGGGGCACCGATCGAGATGACATGGAGCGATGGCGGAATCAGACCTTCAAGGCCATCCATCATCCCGCCAGACCATGATATGGGCGGCCCGAATAGTGCGAATGGTGTTTTGATGATTGGTGAGAATGGGGTTATTTCCACGAATATCAACGACAGTTCTCCCCTGATACCTAAACTCTACCTGAATGATGGTACTACAGATTTCGGGCCGGAAACCGAAGAAAACGAAGAACCGGAATATGGCCACCACCGCAAATGGATTGATGCCTGCAAAGCCGGCTTCGACAGTCCTGAGCACCGTGCATTGACCTCCTCATTCGATTACGCCGGCCCGATGACAGAGACTGTATTGATGGGTAATCTCGCTATACGCAGCTATATGCTCAGAAGGGAAAACAGTGATGGAGGGATGGATTATTTCGGGAGAAGACAGTTACTATGGGATGGGGAAAACATGCAAATTACCAACCTCGAGGAAGCCAATCAATTTGTGGGCAGAACGTACCGGGAGGGTTGGGAGGTGTGAAAAATGAGAGAATGAGAGAATGAGAGAATGAG
>SLKH01000078.1 GCA_007134665.1 Balneolaceae bacterium | reverse complement strand
TTCTATAATTCCATCTCGATCTGTAAATCAACACTTACCTTAATGAGTACAAATTGAATGTACAGGAATTCCATAAATCACTCCGTCTCATAAACAACCCCGTCTTTCCTGCTAAAACTGAGCAGATGACCGGCATTTTGCAGTTCAGCAAGAAACTCATCCGCTTTTGAAAGCGGGCAGGTAACTGTAAGGCTTACTTTCTCCATGTAATCAGCGTTTTTTTCAATCAGATGATAATGGCTTTTCCATGTATCGACCAGGTTTTGCTGAGTGTAAGGATAGTAAATAGTAACCTGAACGGCTGGGACAATGGCTTTCAATCGGGCTTGGTGAATGCATAGATTTGCAGTATGGCTATATGCCTCAATCAGGCCGCTCTTTCCCAGTTTCGTACCCCCAAAATACCGGGTGACAATCAGGCCGGTGTTAACCAATTCTGCTGATTTCAACTCATTCAAAATAGGAAGGCCGGCTGTGCCTGACGGTTCACCGTCATCATTTGTAAACTCCTCAACGTTTTCAGCTCCAATCCTCCAGGCATAACAGTGATGTGTAGCCGCAGGGTATTCTTCAATCTCTTCCCGGTGGATTGCCTCAAACCGGCTGATAGAAGGTGAAGGGAAAAGTGAACCAATAAACCTGGACCCTTTTACCTTGTAAGCCTGCCTGACAGAACCGATAACGGTTTTCAAAATGTGACGGAATTCATGAAAAATTGTTCAATAAAAATTTAGACCCTTTCTGAATAAGGCTCAGGGTTTTCTGAAACTTCATTTATCTTGTTTTTTACAGCAAAAGAAACGAATTTCATGCAGATCTAATAAACCAATTTCCGGCGGATATTGTTGGCTTGAAACAGCAAACCATTTACAACCGCAATTTAACTAATTAATCATCAGGCATGCCATCACTTATTGAAGCTGCACAATCGCAGGTAGGGCGTAAAATATTAACCGGTTTAACCGGTGTTCTTTTGCTCTTTTTCATCATTTTTCATCTCGCTGGTAATCTTACTATTTTTGGGGATGCTGAGGCAATGAATCGCTATTCCATGGTTCTTCACAATCTTGGGTGGCCACTCTGGATCGCCAGGATTGGGCTCGTTGTTATCTTCGGCCTCCACGCCTATATCGGTATATCTATCTGGCTGAAAAAGAGAAAAGCACGTCCGGAAAATTATTCTGTTTACAGCAGTAAGGGCGGGCCGAGCAAACAGAGCCTGAGCTCAAGAAGTATGGCATTTACCGGTATCATTCTGCTGATTTTCCTTGTTCTTCATATTAATACCTTCGCTCTTGGGGATACAGAGACTGTAACTCTAAGCGATGGCCAGCAGGCAAGTGACCTTAAAACACTGGTCATCGATACGTTCCAAAACCCTCTCTATGCATTTGGATATTCATTTGTTATGATTTTGCTCGGAGCCCACCTGGGGCACGGGATTTGGAGTGCATTTACATCCCTGACCATGAAAAGTAAAAAATGGAGTAAGGCGATCTATTCGATAGGAATAGTTCTTGCTTTGATTCTGGCTGTCGGGTTTATCTTTATCCCGTTGTACATCTTTTTTACCGGCGGTAGCGGAGCACTGATAAGTGGCTGAAATTTCATACAACATACGAAAAGTTAATACCGGTTTATTATCCTGGTAATCCCAAAAAATCAATTATGAAATTAGATTCTAAAGTACCATCCGGACCTCTTGAAGAAAAATGGGACAGGCATCTGAAAGATATTAGATTGCTTGCTCCCAACAATAAGCGAAAGCATTCGGTAATTGTTGTTGGAACCGGACTTGCCGGGGCATCAGCAGCAGCGAGCCTTGCAGAGTTGGGATATAATGTAAAAAGCTTTTGCATTCAGGATTCGGCAAGAAGAGCACACAGTATCGCAGCTCAGGGCGGAATTAATGCTGCAAAAAATTATCCGAATGACGGTGACAGTATCTGGCGCCTTTTTTACGATACAATTAAGGGAGGGGATTACCGCTCCAGGGAAGCGAACGTTTACCGGCTGGCACAGGTATCGAATGAGATCATAGACCAGGCTGTTGCACAGGGTGTTCCATTCGCCCGAGAATACAGCGGCCTGCTCGATAACCGGTCGTTTGGTGGTGCACAGGTATCAAGAACGTTTTATGCGAGAGGCCAGACAGGCCAGCAGCTATTGCTTGGTGCTTACCAGGCCATGATGAAAATGGTCCATGCCGGAAAGATCGAAAATCATCCACGGAAAGAAATGCTTGACCTCGTTTTGGTTGACGGAAAAGCAAGGGGTATTATTACAAGGGATCTCGTGACTGGTGAAATCGAGAAGTGGAAAGCAGATGCAGTTGTTCTCTGTACCGGTGGATACGGAAATGTTTTCTATCTCTCTACAAATGCAAAAAACTCAAATGTTACGGCTGCCTGGAGATGCCACAAAAGGGGAGCTGCGTTTGCCAATCCCTGTTATGTCCAGATCCATCCAACATGTATCCCGGTTTCCGGCGATTACCAGTCAAAACTGACACTCATGAGTGAAAGCCTCAGGAATGATGGTAGGGTATGGGTGCCAAAAAAGAAGGGGGATTCCAGAAAGCCGGAAGATATACCCGAAGAAGAGCGGTACTACTATCTTGAAGAAAAATATCCCAGTTTTGGAAACCTCGTTCCGCGCGATGTCGCATCCCGTAACGCAAAGATTGTAACAGACGATGGGATGGGAGTCGGTGATACAGGGAAGGCCGTCTATCTTGATTTTCGGGATGCCATCAAAAGAGATGGACGGGATGCCATTCAGGCAAAATACGGCAATCTGTTTGATATGTATGAAAACATCACCGGCGAAAACCCATATGAACTACCGATGCGCATTTTCCCTGCGGTCCATTATACGATGGGTGGCCTGTGGGTTGATTATAACCTGATGAGCAATGTTCCCGGGTTGTTTGTAGCCGGGGAAGCAAATTTCTCCGATCACGGGGCGAACAGACTGGGTGCGAGTGCATTGATGCAGGGACTGGCCGACGGTTATTTTGTGATTCCATATACAATTGGTGATTACATCGCAGGAAATGAATTGACTGAAGTAAACACCGGACATGATGCCTTTAATGACGCAGTCAATAATTCAAAAGCACAAATCGACAGGCTTCTGAATGTGAAAGGTGAAAAATCAGTAATTCACTACCACCGGGAGCTTGGGAAAATTATGTGGGACAAGGTAGGTATTTCCCGGAGCAGGGAGGGCATGCTTGAAGCTATAGAACAAATCCAGGCTTTAAGAAATGAGTTCTGGCAAAATGTAAGAGTACCGGGCAATGCCAGCTATTACAATAAATACCTGGAATTTGCAGGCCGGGTTGCCGACTTCTTCGAACTTGCAGAACTGATGGCACTCGATGCATTACAGCGTGAGGAATCATGCGGTTGTCATCTGAGAGAAGAGTATCAATCGGAAGAAGGTGAAGCAATTCGAAATGATGAAGAGTTTTCATATGTAGCAGCCTGGGAGTTCAAGGGACTAAATGGTAAACTTGAAGCTGAAATGCACAAGGAAGATCTGGATTTCGAATTTGTGGAACTCAAACAGCGCAGCTATAAATAAGTCAGTATTCACCGGAAATAAACTACCCAAAAAAAGAACATCACGAATATGAGCAGCAGTAACATGACCATACATCTGAAAATCTGGCGTCAGAAAAATGCTGAATCAAAAGGCAGATTTGAAACCTATACACTTGATTCTGTCAATGAACACATGTCATTTCTCGAAATGCTGGATGTACTGAATGAAGAGCTGATTGAGAATGGTGACGATCCTGTCGAATTTGATTATGACTGCAGGGAAGGGATTTGTGGCTCCTGTAACCTTGTAATTAATGGCAGGGCTCACGGCCCCAAGCACCTCACGGCTGTTTGTCAGCTCCATATGCGAAACTATAGCGATGGTGATACTGTGGTCATAGAGCCTGCAAGAGCTGCTGCTTTCCCGGTAATCAAGGATCTTGTCGTTGACCGGTCAGCCTTCGACCGGATTATAGAGGCGGGTGGTTATGTTTCAGTGAAAACGGGTTCGGCGCCGGAAGCCAACCTGATACCTGTCGAACAGAGAAAAGCCAACCTTGCATTTGATTATGCAACCTGTATCGGATGTGGTGCCTGTGTTGCTGCCTGCCCGAATTCATCCGCATCCCTGTTTACAGGTGCCAAAATTGCACATCTTAATAAACTGCCTCAGGGCGAGCCCGAAAGAAAGCAACGCGTTCTCGCAATGGTGGATCAGATGGAAAAAGAAGGTTTTGGTGACTGCTCCAACTTTGCCGAATGTGAAGCTGTCTGCCCGGTCGGTATCAGTATTTCAGCGATCGCAGAAATGCGCCGCGATTACATGAAAGCGATGTTTGATAACTAACCAATCATTCATCGCATGACTTCCCGTCATCCGATGAAT
>SLKH01000218.1 GCA_007134665.1 Balneolaceae bacterium | reverse complement strand
GCTGCAATTCCGGAATAGGAATTGAGAAGTGAGATTACAACAGGCATGTCAGCTCCGCCAATTGGCAGAACGGTAAGTATCCCGAGAAAAAGTGAAAGTCCGAAGATTGTCCAGAAAAGCGGCATATTGGTTGGGTCGAATACAAAGAAACCGACTAATACCAAAATTACACCAGTCAGAGTAAAGTTGAAATAATTCTGGAAAGGGAATGTAATCGGCCTTCCGCTGATGAACCCCTGCAGTTTGCCGAATGCAATAAAGCTGCCGGTAAAAGTCAGAGAACCAATCAGAATACCCAAACCGGTTGTAGTCAAATCCTGACCGGGCCACAGTGCAACTTCAACGCCGGCGCGGGTGAATTCACCCCAGGCAACCAGGGCTGAAGCGCCCCCGCCAAATCCGTTAAAGATGGCAACCATTTCGGGCATTGCTGTCATAGCAACAGTCCGGGCAGCGATTACACCGATCACACCCCCGATGATCAGGCCAATGATGATGAATTCGAAAGTCACAATTTCTCTTTCGAAAAGAGTGACAATCACACCAATAAGCATTCCGGTTGCAGCGAGTTGATTACCGGAGCGGGCAGTCGCAGGTGAACTCAGACGTTTGATCCCGAAGATGAAAAAGGCCATCGCAACCAGGTAAAGTAACTGGATGGAGGTAGAAATAAAGGGCAGCATAGACTCAGGTAAAAACTGACTCATTGTTCATCCTCCTTTTTCTTTTTGAACATTTCCAGCATTCTGTCGGTAACGAGAAATCCACCGACCACGTTAATAGTTGCGAAAATAATTGCAGCGAGGCCAATCCACTGAGCGTAACTATCGTCCAGGCTGCCTGCAACGACTACAGCTCCTATCAGGGTAATTCCTGAAATGGCATTAGCTCCCGACATTAAAGGAGTGTGAAGGGTGGGTGGGACTTTTGATATCAATTCAAAACCTACAAAAGAGGCCAGAACGAATATGAAAAGATTAAAAATCAGTTCTTCCATAAAACAAAAATATATTAAAGCGGCTAGTCTTAATTAACAGGTTCTTAAAAATTCAGGTTAATTATAATAAATGAATCTGGATATAAAATGCAGAAAAACAGATAATACAGTTTATTGTAACATGAAGTATCAAATGATTGTTATGAATCATTTTTCAGCATAGGAGTAATTATTTCTCCATCGTGAGTAACAGTGGTGTGATGAACGATTTCATCTTCAAAATCAAATTCCAGTTTACCTTCTTTTAACAGCAGGGAAAGTAATGACATCAGGTTTTTGGCATACAACTGGCTTGCATGATATGCCAGTGTGCTCGGCAGATTTAATGGCCCGACAACCCTGACTCCATTATGAGTAATTGTTTTACCTGCCTCTGTTACTTCACAATTGCCACCTTGTTCAGCAGCAAGATCAACGACAACAGATCCCGGTTTCATGTCATTTACCATCGACTCCGGTACAAGTAATGGGGCTTTTTTTCCGGGAATCAAGGCAGTTGTTATTACAATATCCGATTTGCTGACATGGTCATGCATTACTTCTTTTTGCTTTTGTTGCTGTGCTTCAGAAGCTTCTTTTGCATATCCGCCTTCAGTTTCGGTGTCTTCATCAACATTTGGTACTTCCACAAATTTGGCGCCAAGACTTTCTACCTGCTCTTTTACAACCGGCCGGATATCATAAGCTTCGACTACTGCACCGAGCCGTTTGGCTGTAGCAATGGCTTGCAGACCCGCGACACCTGCACCAAGTATAAGTACCTTGGCTGGCGGGATTGTTCCTGCAGCCGTCATCATCATTGGCAGGTAACGGTCGAGTTCACTGGCTCCGATCAGAACAGAACGGTAGCCGGCAATATTACTCATGGATGAAAGTGCATCCATGCTTTGAGCACGGCTGATGCGCGGTACAGCATCTAGTCCGAGAGCAGTAATTTTCTGTTTTTTTAATAATGCAACGAGTTCCGGGTTTTGTAATGCCCACAGAAAGCAGATTAATACAGATCCGGGTTTCATGTTTCGGATATCCTCTTCCGGAGGTGTGTTCACTGCAAGCATCAGGTCTGATTCACTGAACAGTTTTTTCCGGTCAGGTTCAATCTTTATTCCCTTTTCTTCGTAAGCTAAGTCATTATAACTGGAAGCTGTACCCGCACCGGCTTCGATACGAACTTCAACCCCATTATTGTTTAGTTTTTCCGCGGCTTCTGGTGTCAATGCAACCCGTTTTTCCAGGTCAGCAGTTTCTTTGCATACAGTAAGAATCAAATCTAATACCTCTATCTATTTGGTTCGTAAAAACATAGCGAAAAAGATATGAATTGCAATGGTGATTTGAAGGATTTTTTTAACTGAAAGCGTTTCCGCTGTGCGTGAATATAAACATTGATGTTTTCAGGTAAAAAGCATTTTGAGAATCAATAACTGAATTCAATGAGGTTCATAATCAGAAAAATCAGAGATGAAGGTCAAAATTTCGTAATTTTAAAGCCCAACAATTTATAACCTGAGAATAAGATATTTGATATGAAAGAGATAGCCGGGAAAACGTTTAAAGTTGTTATTGTCGGCAGCGGACCGGCAGGACTGACTGCTGCACTCTATGCCGCAAGAGCTGATCTTGAACCAATTGTATTTGAAGGCCCTGAGCCGGGAGGGCAGCTCATGACGACCACAGATGTTGAAAACTATCCGGGTTATCCCGATGGAGTTCTCGGTCCCCAGATGATGGATGATTTTCGAAAACAAGCTCAGCGATTCGGTGCAGATTGCCGTTACGGGTATGTTACAAATATCGAATTTGACAAGAGGCCTTATAAAGTTACCGTTGATGATGAGGTAGATGTCTATGCCAAAACAATTATTATCGCAACCGGCGCTGAAGCCAAATGGCTGCATCTTGAAAGTGAACAGAAGTTACGGGGCAAGGGAGTTAGTGCCTGTGCAACATGTGACGGGGCATTTTTTCGGAATCAGCATGTGGTTGTTGTCGGAGGTGGTGATACTGCCATGGAAGAAGCAACTTTTCTGACCAAATTTGCAAGCAAGGTAACGGTTATACACAGAAGGGATGAGCTCCGGGCGAGCAAAGTAATGCAAAAACGTGCGCTCAACGATAAAAAAATAGAATTTATTTGGGACTCAGAACTCATAGAAGTTCTTGGTGAACAGGTTGTGGAAGGTGTGAAAGTACGAAACAGAAAGACCGGTGAAATTACAAAACTTGACGATGTTACCGGAGTGTTTATCGCAATTGGCCATAAGCCCAATACCGAATTATTCAAAGGAGTTCTGACAATGGATGATGTGGGATATATTCAAACTAAAGGACAATCCACATATACGGACCTTCCGGGAATTTTTGCCAGTGGAGATGCAATGGATCCCATTTACAGACAAGCGGTAACCGCTGCGGGTACAGGCTGCCGGGCGGCTATCGATGCCGAACGCTATTTGGCAGAGCAAGTAGAAGAAAAAGAAGAAGAAGTTGCCGGTCAAAAGGTCTGATACCGGTTATTTTTTAAAAAGGAGGGAACTTCTCAGCTTGTTATATTGCCCGCGACACTTCCACTCTAAGGGTGATGAAGGTCAGGAATTCAGTTACCTATTAAATGTCCTGGTTAAAGGCTTCTCCTTTCTCTTTGTTTCTGTATGGGTTTGATATTTTTATGTAAGGAATGCCTGTCTGATTGATCTTACATATAAAAGATTACCTATAACCAGGAGAGATTAGCAATGAGTTCCGTAAGAAAAGGGGAGTCGATTGTAAATGTAATAGTCGATCAGAGAGAAAACAATCAACGACTTTTAAATGTTCTGAATCGATCAAATGGTGTTCGTGTTCAAAAAGGCCATCTTCATACAGGAGATTATCAATTAAATCATCTATTGGTAGAACGTAAAACCATCCCGGACCTGGCCAGTTCTATTAAGGATGGGCGTCTATTCATGCAAGCATCCAGGTTGAAAAAGTCCGGGTCACCGGGACTGTTTATCATAGAGGGAACAGTTCGTGATTTGTTAAAAACAGGGATGAAAAGACAGGTAATTCAGGGAGCGATTATCTCAATCGTTTTAAAATTTGAGTTGCCTCTTTTAAGATCAATTTCTCCGGAAGAAACGGCACTGTTGATGATTTATGCAGCCAGGCAAATCTACTTTCCAAGAGATTCAAAGAGGTACAAAAGTAATTCAGTCCGAAAGAGGATAAATGATAAATTCAGAGATCAAATGAATGTACTTCATGGCATTCCTGGCGTGGGATTTAAAAGGGCGGTGCTGTTATTGAAGAAGTTTGGTTCAATTGCGAATCTTACTGAAGCTTCTGTAGAAGAGATCAAATCCATTCCTGGAATTGGAAATAAAAATGCTGAAACTATTTTTAAAACACTGCACTCTGATTTTTCAGGAGATATCTGAGTTTCTACTCCTTTCCTACCGTTTTATCGG
>SLKH01000090.1 GCA_007134665.1 Balneolaceae bacterium | reverse complement strand
TAATGATAATGGTGAAGATGATGAAGATCCTCGTTCTTTTCAAACCGTATTGGACTGGTCAGCTTTGCAATCCAGAAGTGCCCCGAACGAGCAACCGGATGGCATCATAATGCATAATACACTGGATCAAATAATCTCTCTTGACCCGGAACTGAGTGCTGAAAGGCTGGGGAGTAAAAACCTGGCAAATGTTCAGCTTATCCTTTATCAGGACCAGGATCAGCTGGAAGCTTCTCTTCCTGAACACCACAGCAGGCCGGAAATTTCTTTTGCCAGGATTCATCTCATAGACACTCAAAATGTAAGTGATTATATTTTCAGTAACTCTCCGAATTTGATATCGGAACTCGATACGGATGATTACACATACAGGTTCGATTTAACCACCTATGCCAACTCGGTTATTTTCAGCTCCCCGGGATCGGGAAAATTTTATATCACAGTTGAGTCCATAAACGGCCTCATTTTTTCCACTCTGCTATTTGATGAAAATGCACCGGAAGATACCAGGCCAAAAATAAATATCACATCTGTAAAATCCGGTAATGAATAATGCGTCGTATTTTAATTACATTACTACTTCTTTTTGCCCCTTACGCCATTTATGGCCAGTTACTTGATACCAAGGCAAGATTTGGTTCACCATATTCCAGTATCGCTTTTGGCGAACCGGCAGATTTATTGTCACCTCATACAATCGGAATGGGTTTATCCGGGGTTTCTGTCTATGATGCCTACACAACAAATAATGCTAATCCGGCACTTTGGGGTGTAAGCGCCTATAGCCAGGGTTCCATTGCATTCGGAATGAAAAATTTTGATGCAACTGACGGCCTGGCTAATTCCACATATAATCAGTTTGCTTTTGACCAGTTTCAGCTGGTTTTACCTGTTGTTCGATCCAGGCTCGGACTATCTGTTGGTTTTCACCCTGTAACGAGATCCAGTTATGAACTAACCGAATTAGGATCAATACAGACTGAGCCGAACCGTGATCCTATAGAATTTTTTAATAGAATTTCCGGAACCGGTGGCATCAACAAAATTGAGATGGGGCTTGGTTACCGGTTTTCGACGAGCTTTGCTGTCGGATATGCAACCTCGATTTATATCTCTTCGTTAAACCGGGAGCATAACACAAACTTCGCTTCAGCATCTTTTTCAAGTATTACATACGATGAAAATATCTCCGGATATGCCTTTGGACACCGTTTTGGGTTCTTTGGACGCCAGGATGGATTGCTCCGTTCAGCAGACGATCTGGCTTTTGGAGCATCCCTTACATTACCAGTTAATATTGAAGTTGAAAGAGGATTAACATCATTCAGAGATATAGGCGGTCAACTCAGAAGGGTTGATTTGACGCCTGAAAGCAGCATTAATTCCGGTAATTTTAAATTACCATTAGAATTTAACCTCGGGCTTACGTATAATCCAAGTCGTCTGCTCAGGTTCAGTGTTGAATATTCTGAACAGCTTTGGGGTGAAGCCGAGTACAGTTTGAATCCTTCTCAGGAACAATATCTCGTAAATCGATCTAAAATAGGTATAGGAACTCAGTTTCTGCCCTATCTGAGAGATGGAAACATAGGGTTTTTATCAAATTTCAAGTACAGTGCCGGGGTTACATATGATACCGGCAACCTGAAATTTGATAACAATAATATTGAGACTTTGATGTTTCATACAGGACTCGGAATATTGTCACAAAGTACAGCATCTTCTGTTGACCTGAGCTTTCAGTTTGGTTTCAGAGGTACACAGAACCAAAATCTTGTGCAGGAAACGATATGGGGTTTTAAACTTTCATTAAATCTTGCTGAGATTATGTTTATTCAACCAAGGTTTCAATAATATTTTTATACTTTTTTTAGTTTATTAAAAGTAGCAGTTGTTTAATCAAGTATAACTATCATGAAAAATTTAATACTTATAATAAGCTTTTTAGTTGGCTTCTCGTCCCTCTCTTACGGACAGTCTGAACCTCCTTATGGTATGAGCCAGTTGGAAGCGTATTCATTATTTTACGAAAATTACAGAACCGGTGACTATGAAATGGCGTTGACTTTCGGGCAATGGATGCTTGAAGCAAAACCGAGAGAAATTCAAGGGCACAGAAGCTTTTCACTCGATACTCAGTTTAACCGTCTGATTAATGTCTATGTCGGGCTTGCCGAAAGTGAATCAGACCCTTCAGAAAAAGCCCGGTTACTCGAACAGGCAATTGAGATTTATGACCTGGTGCATGAAACATTCGAGGAAGACGAAATCGATATGTTCCGATGGACCATTCGACAGGGTCAGTTCTACCAGGAGAACCACCGTGAAATCGATCAGGGAATTCAAAAAGCCTATGAACATTATGAGAGAGCTTATGAAATGGACAGGCAACAGTTTGCAGAAACAAGTGATGGCTACTATGCCCGACTGCTTCTTAACAACTATGTTTCACAGAATGAACGTGATAAAGCTCTCGCTTTTATCGATGTAGTTGAAGATTATGCCGGCGACACCCTGATGCAAACCATTGAAGAAGCACGAAACGAATTGTTCCAGGATCCAGAGGAGCGAATTGCGTTTCTCGAGGAACGGCTTGATCAGCGGGAAGACCGTGAAGTAGCACTCACTGAGTTAGCAACGCTCTATGACAGGGTTGGCGATCGTGCAAAAGCACGTGAGATTGCAGTTCAACTCTATGAGATTAACCCGAACTTTGAAAATACACGTAAATTGGCTGATGCAGCACTCTCCGATGCTAATTATAATGAAGCACTCAACTATTTAACAGAAGCCCTGGATAAGGCACCGGATGACAACGCCAGAAAAAATATAGCTCTTGAAGTTTCAAGAACTTACCAAAATCTGGATAACCTTCAGTCAGCACGGCAATACGCACGGCAGGCTATTAATATCGATAGTAATTTCGGGGATGCATATATGAGAATGGCTGATATATATGCGGCTGCAATTTCCAGTTGTACATCCGGCAGATCCATCGAACGGGATGACCGGACGGTTTACTGGCTGGTCGTAGATTACCTGGAGAGGGCGCGTGATGTAGATCCTTCTACGCGAAATGCAGCAAACCGCCAAATTAATTCTTATACTCCGGTGATGCCAACATCAGAAGACAAATTTTTCCGAGGATGGGAAGACGGAGATACATTCACAATTGACGGAAGCGTTGGTGAATGCTATGCCTGGATTAACGAAACTACAACTGTACGTTAATTTTTCTTCTCCCGTTTCCTTCCTTATCTTTGATTATTCGCAGAGCATGAAATCATAAACATGCTCTGCTCTTTTCCTACCAACATCAACTTATTCAATCAGAATACAACTCTGTCAAACTACCTGTTTTCGGGGACTGGCCATATGTGTCAGTTAGCAATAAAGAGCTTGTACAATTAATAAAGAAAATTAAAGTCCATGGGACGTTCCAAAAAAGGTAAAGGACGTAAACAGAAAGGTAAAAAGGGGAAAAAGAATGGAAACGTATTCATCCCCAAATTCATCGACAATAACAATGTCAGAGTTGGCGGGCGATATCACGGTGTATTGGAAGTCAATTCCAAAGCATACGGATTTATCCGCCGGATCGATTTTGAATTCAGTTATGAACCGAAAGATCCTTTTCTGAAACCGGATATGGTAAAACATCACGAGCTCAGGCCCGGCCTGGTTCTTGAAGGAGAATTTGAGGTTGATCAACAGGGAAACCGCAGAGTCAGCACAATAGACCGCATTAATGGGGAACCCGCTGAAAACTGGCAAAAGGTGAACCGGTTTGAACTTCAAACACCGATCATGCCGAATCAGCATATCAAACTTGGCCATACACCCGAAGATATTGAGCTGCGGGTTATGGATCTCGTTTCACCGATAGGCCGCGGGCAAAGAGCTCTCATCGTTGCACCACCGAGAACGGGAAAGACTGTACTTCTCAAGAAAATAGCACGCAGTATCACAGAAAACTATCCCGACATCCATACTGCTATTTTGCTTGTCGATGAACGTCCTGAAGAAGTAACAGACTTCCTTCGAACTACCAATGCAGAGGTCTTTGCTTCATCAAACGACAAACCCACTCAAAGTCACGTTCGCATCTCGGAACTTGCACTTGGTTATGTGAAACGAATGGCTGAATGCGGTAAACATGCCGTCTTGCTAATCGATTCACTCACTCGCCTCGGACGTGCATATAATGCAGTCCAAACTAACAGTGGACGCACCCTTTCCGGCGGACTCGACATACGTGCGCTTGAAATCCCCAAGAAAATATTCGGTTCTGCCCGGAATATCGAAAACGGCGGCTCACTCACTATCATCTCAACCTGCCTGATTGAGACCAATTCCCGGATGGATGACCTTATTTTTGAGGAGTTCAAAGGGACAGGTAATATGGAACTCGTTCTTGACCGGGAGCTTGCCAACGACAGGATTTACCCG
>SLKH01000128.1 GCA_007134665.1 Balneolaceae bacterium | reverse complement strand
TTTAATGCCCCTTTTAACCTTGATGTTGATGACGAAATTTATGTCTATGCCGATGTTAAAAATGCCGAAAACACGGATGTAATCTGGTCGGTAACTCCGGACGACACCGGCGTAGTCATCCACTCTGATGGATCCAATCACGCCTATGTAGTGGCTCATGAGCCTGGCACCTATCTGATCGTAGCGGAATCAGCATCCCGAACCGGTGCACGGGCTGACAATAACCCGGTACGAAGTGCTTCAGCCAGGGTTAATGTGGGCGGAGAAGAATTCTCAATTCTCCCGGGTGCTATTTGTGTCGAAATGGGTGAAACGCAGGAGTTCATTGCGGAACAGCCTGATGGCAGCCCGATCGATGTTAACTGGAGTGTAAGTGAAGGAATTATTTCCAATAATGGCATTTTTACAGCTCCTGACAGCAGAACAAAAGTAACTGTGACTGCATCCAGTATTCAACACCCAGATCAGACTGCAGCAGCTCAGGTATTGGTCAGCAACTGTAACTGTTATTGGGAAATTGAGCATTCCTATGGGGGGTTGACGGTTTTGGATGACCGGATTCATGTTTCCAGGGATGAACAGATAATCGATGAAATTAGTATGGGAGTTTCCGGTGTATATGATGCTCATAATTACAGAATAGAATTTAACCAGGCCGATGCACCCGTATGGGGGCAAACGGGCACATACAATGGAAGTTTTTGGGGATGGATTGAGAATAGTCTTTATGTTACTTCACCCAACATGACTCAAAACAGTATCTCTGTTAACATCACTGAATTTCAGCCATTCGAGGATGAAGCGATCATCGAAGGATCATTTGAAGGGGCTGTCCGCTATTGGGATGGTGAGCAGGATGAAGGGCCCTGGGATACCACACCTCATACGCCTGGTGTCATACGCGGAAAGTTCTGGGGATTCTTTACACCGGTCGCCGGAATTGTGAACTGTACAGGGATGGAACCTCCTGTTTATGATTAACCCCGATCATTGATTCATTCCGACACCTTGTCGGGATCATTGTTCCAATGTCAATTTTTGGATTATCTTCCCTGTACCGAAATCTTTTGGTATAGGGAAGAGACTGGCTGGATCAATCCAATAAGGATGGAAAACCATAAACTCAGAAATAATTTACCCTTACCGTACCTCCCGATGTGCGCGCCCGGATTACAGGGCCGCCACTCCCTATTGTGCCTCTCACTCTGTTCCGCTCAACTTCACCGGAAAAATTTTGCAGTTCAGCCTGAACCCTTGTACCACTCAGGTCCAGATCATAACCCGTACCTCCCGGAACTGTTACAGTAATGCTTCCACCACTCGTGCGAAGATCCAGATGATCCCCGACGTGATTCGATTTCGCATTAATACTGCCACCACTTGTACGCGCGCTAACCGTACCATCAACGTCATTCAACTGAATGCTGCCTCCACTTGTACTGAACTCAAGAATCCCCTGGCTGTTGGACACTGTAATGCCGCCACCACTGGTTCTTGCATGAATCTCACCTTCCGAATGCTCTACAGATATACTGCCGCCTGATGTCCGGGCTTCCACAAGGCCTGACAGTTCTTTCAGCGTCATGCTTCCCCCGCTTGTTCGCAACTGAACTCTTCCTTCAAGGTTCTCTGCTGTAACACTTCCCCCGCTTGTACCGGCTTCTACATTTGTGATTCGGGGGGTATGTACGATAAACGAGATGGATACATAATTATCACTTCTCCAAAATCGCCAGCCGCTGCCGGATTCCCTGTTAGCGTGAACTTTTATCCTGTTACCAACCTGTTCGATTTCAATATCGTAATGATCCAGTGTAATATCGGTATCATCAAGGTATTGTCCTCCGCGGCGAACGTACATTTCAACTCTGACGTCATCCCGTTCGGATCCCAAAACCCTGATAAACCCACCGGAAGTCTGAACATCCAGTAATTCCGGATGACTGACATCAAAAGACCTGATTAAATAGGCCTGATCAGATCTTTGTGCTTCTGATTCTGCAGCGAATAACATCACTGTAGAAATCAATACAAAGTAAGTCCAAATAATATTTTTGCTCATAACTACGCCATTATATTAACAGAAAAAGAGAGTACAGTGATCAGACCGATGATGGACAGATCTGATTTCATATTACGGGATTGTGCTTCTGTTAGTTACAATTTAAGATGTTAAGATTAATGGAAGCAGTAAATTGATTTGTTTATTTTATCTCTATGTGATTAACCAGCGGATCAGAATTAACTATTCATATGAATCTCCCATTTGTTCTTGCCAAACGATTTGTTGCAGGTGAGAGCTTTGAAGAAGCAGCTCCCAAAGTCAATGACCTGAACAACAACAAGATCAAAGTCACCCTCGACCTGCTTGGAGAGAATGTTACTGATAAATCGATGGCTGATGAAACGGTCGACAATTATATAAACCTGATAAACTCAATTCACGATTCAAAGCTTGACAGTACGATCTCCATCAAACTTACAATGATGGGACTTGATATCAGCGAAAGTTACTGCAGGGATAATCTTTTACGATTGCTTGATGAGGCAAAAAAACTGGACCAATTTGTACGAATTGATATGGAAGGCTCTGATTATACACAGGTAACAATCGACTTGTTTAAAGATGTATTTAAGTCGTTTGATAAGCATGTAGGTATTGTTATTCAGGCTTATCTTCACAGAACTGAAAACGATATAAATGAACTTGAAGAATTGGGAGCTGACGTCCGTTTGTGTAAAGGGGCTTATAAAGAACCTGAACGCATTGCACTTCAAAATATGCCTGATATCAGGGATGCTTTCATAAAGTACACCAGGATTTTATTGAATAAGACACCTTATCCGAGAATTGCCACTCATGATGATGAACTCATCAACTGGTTGATGGAATACACACAAGATAATGACATCAGCCAGGCACGATATGAAATTCAGATGCTGTATGGCTTACGGGAGGAAACGATGAAAAGACTGGCGCAGAATGGTTATAACACACGGGTATATGTACCTTATGGAACGATGTGGGTACCATATTTCAAACGTCGATTAATGGAACGGAAGGAAAACATCTGGTTTGTTCTCTCAACCCTGTTCAAGGATTGATCTAATAGTTTTTCGAATCTTTAACTTAACCTGTATTCTTTAACCTCAATCTGAAATAAAATCTGAAGTCATCCGTCCCCTTATATCATTATCCAGTAAACTGAATTTTAATGATATTTAATCGTATCCCTGCCAGGTTTCGTACATTTGTTACCGGTTGTGTAATCGGGCTGTTAAGCCTTCTTATACCATTACTTCGTGATTTTCACTGGGAATCAGCAGGACTCGCTGCACTAATCGCTGCTTTTTACGCTGCAATCAGTGCATCCATCGGTTCGAAAAAAACGATCAGGATTTTCGGGGATGCTTTTGGTTTATTAATCGGCTGGGCGATACCACTGATTATTTTTGCTGTCGCTACTAATTGTATGAGTTTTGACGGCATTGCCTTCTGGATTTTCGGCCCATTCCCATCCATGCTGCTCGGCTGTGCGATTGGCAGGCTTGTGAAGCATTTTGACATTAACTACAGAAAGACAACTGTTTCAGTCGTCCTGATAACCATTGCCACGATACCAACCCTGATCGAATTTCTTTCATTTCCTCAACTCTATTTTTTTAACCATATTTGGAGTTACTGGCCGGGGCCTATATACGATGAAATCGTTCATTTCGATGGTCGGCTCATCTTGTTCAGAGGTATCACTCTGTTCTGGATATTGATTCTTTGGGCACTTCCTTTTTTTTATGATGACAAAATGTATCGTTGGATTACCCTGCTTTCTCTGCTCGCAATTATTTTCAGTTACCTGAATTCATCCAATTGGGGATTGATCGCGCCGGAAGAACGAATTCAGTCTGAATTGGGGGGAGTAATCGAATCGGATCACTTCAGAATTTTTTACACAGCCTCGGGTACAGATCCCGATACCCTCACATATTGGAAAAATATGCATGAAGAGCACCTCCGGGCGATCATTGAAACTCTCGATATCGATCCATCAGTTTATCAAACCGATAAAATCCATTCATACATATATGAGAATGCTGAACAGAAAAAACGATTGACCGGTGCAGGTCAGACCAGCTTTGTTCCTGTCTGGATCAGCCAGGATCAAACTCACATCGCTCAATCTCATCTAAATCGGGTTCTTAAACATGAGCTGGTTCATATCGCAGGTAAACAATTTGGCAACTGGTTTGGGGCAAGTTTAAATGTCGGGCTGATAGAGGGGCTTGCCGTTGCTCTTGACCCGGATCGGTATCAATCTTCTATCGACCAGCTTGTTGCTGCAAGGGAAGAGTGGCCGGATGCCGGTGATTTACAAAGAATATTCAGCCCTCTTGGTTTTTATAGTGCTGCAGGGCCAATCAGTTATGTAATCAGCGGATCATTCGTTAAACATCTTATTGATCATTATCCG
>SLKH01000318.1 GCA_007134665.1 Balneolaceae bacterium | reverse complement strand
TCAAGGTTGGATGCTGATATGTTCTTTTGAATTTCGTCGAGCAAAAAGCGGTGAACGCCTTTATTCCCTGCAACGATTCGCTGTCCGAATAACCAATTATCTTCCCCTTTCCAGTCGGATATGACTCCTCCGGCTTCACGGGTAATCAGCGCTGCTGCAGCCACATCCCAGGCTTTCAGTGAATATTCGTAAAATCCCTGAAAGCGGCCGGCTGCCACACAGCACAGGTCATACGTTGCTGCACCCGGACGCCTGATCCCCTGCACGATTCCGGTTAAACTTCGGAATAACGCGAAATATTCATCGATCAGACTATAGTCATTATAGGGGAAACCGGTACCTAAAAGTGCTTTACCGGGATCCTGCAACTCAGATACCATAATCTTTTTTCCATTCAGATAAGCTCCACCTCCGTCAACGGCCGTGAACTCTTCACCACGGTTTACTTCTATTACAACCCCTGCTTTCGGTTTCTTGTTTTCATATAAAGCAATCGAGACACAATAGACCGGAAAGTCGTAAGCAAAATTTGTGGTACCGTCTATGGGATCAATAATCCAGATTCGTCCATCCGGCAGGTCTTCCCGGTCAGCCGATTCTTCAGCAAGAAATTCATCACCCGGGAAATAATTCTTCAGTGTTTCAATAACCTTATTTTCAGTGGCTACATCCGCATCTGTAACCAGGTCGTGTTTGCCCTTGTATTCAATATTGACTTTATGCTTTTCATAACTTTTAATGACTTCTGAGCCTTTTCGTGCAGCATCCAAAGCCGCTTCAAGGTCATTCGATTTAATCATTCCTTTCATTTTTCATTTTGTATTCAAACTTTTTTGGGGTGTATCCGGAATTTTCCGAAACCCCATCAGGATCCGGAAACAGTTCATCGGCCGGGGTCTTTTCCATATGACTGATTTCACTTTGTGTTCGTTTCTGTTTTTTGATCAGTTGCCGCTTCTCATCCGGATCAGCCGTTTTTGTCTGCTCTGCCAGATTTGCAAGATAACGTTTCAGAAAATATAACCGCAGAGGTTTGATGGTACTTTTTGCTGATCTGAACGGATCCTTATCACGGCGGAATTGCGTTCCGGTTTTTTCGCCATGACGTTCACTCGCTGTATATTTTTCAAGCATGATACCGCCAATTAATTTTGGGTATGGTGGCTCTCTGTGCGCATAGTGTTCAACACTGATATCTTCACCATCCTGAAATCGCTGAATGACATCCTGATAAAAAGCTCGCAATTCCTCATCCTCAAACAACTGATCATTACAAAGTTGCCCGACATATTGAATCATTTCTTTCCCGTACTGTATCATCAACCTGAGAAGCTCCATTTCATAATGAGGCTTTTTTTTCGGTTTCGGTGATGACTGCTCAGTTGATCCCCGGTCGATGGGTTCAAAGCCGACAGATGGCCCCGGGGGCGGAACCGGCGGAGATGACTGGAAAAATGATCTTTTGCGTCTATTTTTCTTTTGTTTCTCTTTTATAATCACACCGAGCTGATCAAAAAGTTCACGATCGCTGCTGTTTCGATATTTTCGTGTTTTTTGATGGAGGTGCTGTACATAAACCTGCCGCCCAAGCGGATCGGGAATTTCGGCAATACTTTCCAGAACCCGTGATATCACGTGAGTTCTGTCTGACGGGCTATCCATTTCACCGTGTTTTTCAGCCTGAAGGATGCTGAATGACACAAAATCAACAGCTTCTTTTTTCTTCAATTCAAGAAATGATTCCTTTCCATACTTTTTCACAAATGAATCCGGGTCTTCATTATCAGGCAACTCAAGAAGGTCTACGTCCATCCCTTCCGCAAGTGCTATATTCATACCTCTCATCATTGCTTTTCGTCCGGCGGCATCGGAATCGTAAATCATTAAGATTTTATTTCCATATCGCTTCAATATTTTAACCTGCTGTGGCGTCAGAGCAGTACCGCTTGATGCAACCACATTATGAATTCCCTGCTGCATCATTGTAATAACATCGGTATAACCCTCAACCAAGATCACTTCTTCATCCTTCCTGATCTCATTTTTGGCAAAATTAACACCATAAAGCACTTCACTTTTATTGTAAACCGGTGTCTGTGCTGAATTGATATATTTGGCGGTTTTCTTATCGCCAAGAACACGGCCGGCAAATGCAATTACCTTCCCGGAAGGATTAAAAATAGGAAAGATCAAGCGGTCACGAAATGTATCATAAAACCCGTCACCCCTCTTACTCGGTTTAATCAGGTCAGCTTTCAACAAGTAATCTGTTTTAATCCCTTCTGATTCTGCCGCCTTCAGAAGCGCACTTCCTTCGGATGGGGCATAACCGAGGCCGAACTTTTTAATAATTTTGCCGTCATACCCTCTGTTTTCGAGGTAAGTTCTCGCAATATCCGCTTCATCAGACTCTTTCAACTGCCGGAAAAAATAAAGTCCGGCAAACCGTAGAGCATGATAAATCCCTTCTTTTTCTTTATGAACTTCACTGTGTTCATCCGTCTGTTGTTCGGGTAATGAAATACCATATCGTTCTGCGAGCGTGCGCAGAGCTTCCTGGAAACCTACCCCTTCCATCTCCATCACAAAGCTGAAAATATCACCACTGGCATCACAACCAAAACATTTGTAGATGCCCAATTTCGGGGTCACATTAAACGAAGGTGTTTTTTCATCGTGGAAAGGACACAGACCTACAAAGTTATTTCCAGTTCGTTTCAGGCGTACATAATCCCCCACTACTTCGACAATATCAGCCGCTTCCCGAATTTCCTCTTTTTTATCGTCTGTTATCATAGGGTTTTTAAAACATCAATAACTGCCAAAGTAATATAATGAGTAAAACGATACACATTTCACCGGTTTATACTTTTTAACCACCAACCTGAGTTTGATCAGTTGTTTGGCAAATGCTTCAGATGATAGTATATTCTGAACGGAAAAATAGCAAAATCTGAAATCTAACGACCTAAATTAAATGAGTGTTTTAGTTGGCAAAGATACACGCCTGATTGTTCAGGGTTTTACCGGCAGCGAAGGAACTTTCCATGCCGGTCAGATGATCGAATATGGTACCAATGTAATCGGAGGAGTGACTCCCGGAAAAGGCGGCCAAACTCACCTTGACAGGCCGGTATTCAATACTGTAGCTGAAACTGTTGAAAAAGAAGGAGCGAATACCTCGGTTATTTTTGTTCCGCCGCCATTTGCAGGTGACGCCATTTCGGAAGCTGCATTTGCAGGTATTGAAGTTATTATTTGCATCACGGAAGGGATCCCGGTTCGCGATATGATCCTTGCAAACCAGATTGTAAAGAGCCATGGAGCTACCCTGATTGGCCCCAATTGCCCGGGTGTTATCACACCAGGGGAAGCCAAAGTTGGCATCATGCCTGCAATGATTTTTACCCCCGGTAATATCGGATTGATTTCAAGATCAGGTACTTTAACTTATGAAGCAGTTGACCAGTTATCAAAAGCCGGCCTGGGACAGAGTACGGCAATTGGAATCGGTGGCGACCCTGTCATTGGCACCACTCATACGGATGCTGTAAAACTTTTCCAGAATGATCCGGATACCGACGCTATTGTTTTGATTGGCGAAATCGGTGGTTCTGCGGAAGAAGAAGCTGCTGCCTACATTAAAGAACATGTTGACAAACCTGTTGTAGCATTCATCGCTGGAAGTACCGCTCCTCCCGGCCGCAGAATGGGCCATGCAGGTGCCATTATATCCGGTGGGAAGGGAACTGCCCAGGATAAGAAAAAAGCACTTAAAGAAGCAGGTGTTACAGTTGCAGAAAGCCCGGCCGAAATTGGCCTCACGATGAAAGAGCTACTTTAAGTATTATTAATTGATTATGATTCAAACCTTCAAGGATTCGAATCCTTGAAGGTTTTTTAATATTATATACTGTATCCGTCAGGAATTACCTGGCCTTTCGGAACAATGACAATACCATCAACCACATAGTGCCTTTCATATTTGCCATCCTCCAGGTGGTTACCCCCAACGATTCTTACATCATTCCCAATTCGGCAGTTTTTATCAACAATCGTGTTACTGATATAACATCTGTCTCCTATCCCGATTGTAGGATGATCTCCTGATGTAGAGTTAAGTTCATCCTCCGTCGGGAAATAATCATTACCCATTACAATCGAATCTTCAATAGTTGTCCCCCTTCCAATTCGTGATCGAATTCCGACAACAGATCGTGCAATTCTGCTTGCCGATATGATACAGCCTTCAGCAACCACCGAATAGTCGAGCGTGGTACCCATTAACTTGGATGCCGGCAGTAAGCGTGCGCGGGTGTAAATATATTTTTCGTTATCATAGAGATTAAATGATGGAAGAGTCTGGGTTAATTCCAGGTTGGCATCAAAAAATGACTTTATTGTCCCGATATCGGTCCAGTACCCCCCGAATTCATAACTGTAAACTTTGCCTCCGCTATCGATTTCTTT
>SLKH01000296.1 GCA_007134665.1 Balneolaceae bacterium | reverse complement strand
TCAGAAATTCTGAATTACAAAAAAAGGATGTCTAAAAAAGTGATTCGGAATATTGCCGACCGGTTTAAAATACAGCAGGAGGCATTAAACAGGTACTATCGCTTGGAAGGTGAAGGCAAATTTGAAGAGTCAAAAGAGGAACTTACATTGCAATGATAGATTTGAGTTCACCTGCTAACTGAATTGTTCTGTGCTCGGTAGGTGGTATAAGATAATTCTAAGATCAAGAGTTTTACTAACTTGAGTTCAAGTAATAAGTGCAACACGAAGAAATAAAATCAACTGACTTCATGCATAAACACCGTATCAAAATAAAGAACTATGATTTGGAGAACGGAAAAATATCCTTCTCCAAATTGGCTGAGCTCCAGGAAACCCTGACGGCCCTTGCAGAAGGTGCGGTGTTGAATTTAATTGAAGGAAGGAGCAAACAGAGAAACAGATCAGGGTTTTTTGTTGATCTCATCAATCCTTATATCTTATAATATCCGACATCAAATCTACCCGGGATATCCAAATCATCATCTTTCGTTCACGCTTCATATTCTCTGTTCAAATTGAAACTCCTTATATTTAATCCTGAAAAATCGTTCGGCATTTTTCAGGGTAAAGATACCCTGTTACTGAATGGCACGTTTAATATATTGTAATTTCTGGCTTCAGAATAATTTTTAAGATTGACTACCTGAATTTTATGCGCAAATTCGAGCTTCACCCTGATAAGACTATTCAGAATGGCGACCCAACTTTTTTAAATGAACTCAATGAACAACAGCGCCGTGCTGTTACGAATACTGATGGCCCCCTGCTTATTGTTGCCGGTGCCGGCAGTGGTAAAACGAGAGTACTGACTTACAGAATTGCATATCTGTTGCAGCAGCAAAAAACACTTCCTCAGAATATACTGGCACTCACATTTACAAATAAAGCGGCCAGGGAGATGCAGCAGCGCATTTCCAGACTGATCGATGACAGGGCAAACCGGCTCTGGATGGGGACTTTTCACTCCATATTTTCGAAAATACTCCGATTCGAAGCGGATAAGATAGGATTCTCAAAAAACTTCAGTATATATGATACGAGTGATTCAGAACAAGCAATCAAACTGATTCTGGGAGAGTTAAACTTTGATGCCAAAGAAGTAAAACCAAGGACAATTCAGCGTAAAATCAGTGATGCAAAAAATGAATTGATCACACCCGATACCTATCTGGAAAAATTTGTCCAAAGCACACTGGACGATATCACATCGCGGGTTTATAAAATTTACCAGGAAAGGCTAAAACAAGCCAATGCAATGGATTTTGACGACCTGCTCGTCCGGCCGATCGAACTTTTCAATAACCACCCGGAGATTCTTAAAAAATATCAAAATGGTTTTCGGTATATCCTTATCGATGAATACCAGGATACCAATCATGCCCAGTATAAAGTAACCCGAATGTTATCGGAAGCCCATCAAAATATCTGTGTGGTGGGCGATGATGCTCAAAGTATCTACTCATTTCGCGGAGCTGATATAAGCAACATCCTGAATTTCAAGAATGACTATGACCAAGCTGTGGAAATACCTCTTGAACAAAACTACAGGTCGACCAAATATATTCTTCAATGCGCTGATTCAATCATCAAAAAAAACAGAAAGCAGCTTGAAAAAACACTCTGGACCGATAACAATGAAGGCGACACCATTACCCTGCTTGAAAACTATGATGAAAGAGATGAAGCCAACAGGGTTGTCAATTATATTCATGACCTGAAACTCAGGAAGGGTTATGATAATAATGATTTTACTATACTCTACCGCACAAATTACCAAAGCAGGGTATTTGAAGAGGCCCTCAGGCGAAAAAATATAGCCTATCAACTGGTAGGCGGGCTTTCCTTTTATCAAAGAAAAGAAGTCAAAGACGTACTGGCTTACTTAACACTTTTGATCAATCCTCATGATGAACAAAATCTGCTTCGAATTATCAATGAGCCCTCGAGGGGAATAGGACAAAAAACCCTGAATGACCTGCTGAAAAAATCGAGGTCAGAGAACCGTTCTGTATGGAGTATCATCGAAAATGTTGAATCAGCCGATCTCTATAAACCGGCAAAAGTTCAGATAGGAAAATTCGTTTCGATGATCAATACATTACGAAATGAGCTCAATGAAGGTGCCTCACTTCAGGATGTTACAAAAAAAATGCTGGAACAGAGTGGTTATGTGAAGGCACTCATTGAAGAAAGCAGCCCCAAATCACTTACCAGGCGTGATAATGTGGTGGAATTGCAGAACGCCATCTCTTACTATGAAAAAACAAATAAAAACCCTTCTCTCGGGTCATTTTTACAGGAAATAAGCCTGATAACCGATGCCGATAAATACGATGAGGATAAACCGGCAGTGACTCTTATGACCATACACGGATCCAAAGGATTGGAATTCCCGGTAGTTTTTATCGTTGGACTTGAGGAAAACCTTTTCCCAATGGGTGGACGCGACGGAGAAGAAGCGAATATCGAAGAAGAACGACGACTGTTTTATGTTGCAATCACCCGAGCTGAAAAGCATCTTTTTTTCAGCTATTGCAAGCTCAGGTTTAAATTTGGGGAAGAAACCCGCCAATTGAGGTCCAGATTTCTCAATGAAGTTGACCCGGGTGTCGTACGAACTGAAACCGGTGCGACGATTGAACAGGGTAATGACCAAATGTCGGCTTCAGGTACAAACAATACCAGATCTGTACATGTTGAATATGACTGGAGATCACCGAAGAATAGCTACAATAGCAAAAGTCGGGGAAACAGTTTACACACAATTGAGTACGATTATGACAATGGAGAAGATCCTTTTCAGACAGGTGCAAAGGTATTACACTCAAAGTTCGGACAGGGAAAAATCATCAGCAGAAACGGCAGTGGCTCTGATACCAGGGTTGTTGTATTTTTCAAGGGCCGGGGTCAAAAAACCCTGATGCTCAGAGCGGCCAAATTAAAAGTGATACATTGACATATTCCGGAAGACTTCAGTGCAGGTTTGCGATCAGATCATTCATTCTGATCCTTTTCTGTTCCTTTAGTTATCTTCAATCTACAAATGCACAAATTATTCAAACACCCGTGAATACAGCACTGGGTGGGGGGGGAACTGCGTATACAACCGGATATGAATCACTCTTTATCAATCCGGCAAATCTCTATATACAGGAGAAGGAATACAGCTTTCAGATAGCTGCAGGTAATTTCGGGAGTTACTTTTCTTCTCCCCTGGAAAGTGACGGCCTCCATAATTACTGGAGCCGATATCTTGATCAAACTTCCGGCTTTACACCCGTGTGGAATACGGTTAACACACAAAACAGATCAGAATTTATAAACCGTAATTATTCCAATGACTTGATGCAATCCACACATCAATCCAGGGGTGAATTTCACTGGATTGGAATGCACTGGTCACGGTTTGATAAAAGTTATGCAGTTGCACTGAGAACCCGATATTCAAATCGATTTACCATAGGCAGAAATTACTATGATCAAACATCTTTCGGCAGCCAATCCGGAATAGACCTGGATCGCTCACTCTCACATCATTTTCAGGCATTACATGAGTTGTCTTTTGGATATGCAGAATCGTTTTCTTTTATCAACGGGCTGATCCCGCAACTTAGCCAACTGATAGTAGGAATTGCTCCAAAATTAGTTGTCAGCGGAGCATATTTAAATTCCGTTTATACCGACAACTATCGCTCCATAAGCGACGGGCCCGGTTTTCAGCGTCACCGATCATATAATTATTACTCAACCGGCAGATTTACTGATATGGCAGATCGTTTCAGAAACGGCCAAAATCCGTATGATCGGGAAATCAATCGCCCTGACCTGTTTCGTCCGGCCGGTTTTGGCGCCGGCCTTGACCTCGGCCTGACCTACCTGATTACACTTGGTGATGACCTTTCAGTTGTTCGCATATCAGATCCAAGTACAAGAAAGTCATTGAGAATCTCACTCTCTATTACGGATATCGGTTTTATCTACCATACTGATTCCCCAAGACATGTATCGATCAGTGAGCTGGTTACTGAAACTTCAGAGCTGCCTGAGCTTTCGGAAGGTTACTTTCTCGGCCGTCCTGGCGAACAATTTCATTTTCTCGATATGAATGGCGGGCACCCGATTATGCAGGTAGAAACCGGGAATACTGATGCATTCTCATCACTGCTCCCTACAATGATACATACGGGGTTACTTTTTCAGGTCTCAAGACTAAAGTTAATGGGGGACTTCAGTTTCAGTCTTGTAGAGAGTGCATTCAGTTCAACCCGTCCGGTTACATACCTGGGAACTGAAATCAGGATTTTATCCTTTATACCATTAAGGGCCGGATTGCGAATTACACCAAGTCAACCTGATTACATCAGTTTTGGAACAGGCCTGGAAACCAAATATTTTGACCTGAATATTGGAGTGCAATTTCGAAGCCAGTCATTAAGGCCAACTGAAGAGATAACCGGTTTTTCAATGGCCGGACTAAAATTTTATATTCCATAAAATTAAAAGACGAGAAATTACCTCTCTTTTACTGACCAACTGTCAGGCATATTAAGTGCTGATGTTAATTTGCCATAACCAAAGTATAATGTATGACTATATGGTAGTGTTAATTGTTATGGCGTTTCTTTTGCTTTGATAACAGATGAACTTGAAAAAATTAAACTATGTTTGAACCCAGATTTAAAATCAGAGCATCATTTGAAGATCAAAATGAGGGATTCGATGATTTCGAACAGGCTATACCCCTCATGTCAGAAGAAGAGGAACGCCGGCTTACAGAATCCGAAATTCCTGACAACCTGCCGATACTTCCGCTAAAAAACACAGTTTTATTTCCGGGAGTCGTAGTACCGATTACCGTAGGACGGGATCGGTCTCTTGCATTGGTAAAGGAAGCTTATGAAACTGACAAGACGATCGGGGTTGTCACTCAAAAAGATGAGACAATCGAAGATCCGGATGCGAAGGACCTCTATAAAATTGGCACCGCAGCCCAGATCCTGAAACTGATTAAAATGCCGGATGGCAGCAAAAGCGTTGTAATTCAGGGCAAAACGATTTTCTCAATTGATCAGTTTACACAAAGTGACCCCTTCTTCAGGGCTGACATTGTTAGTTATGCCCAGGATATGGATATCTCAGGTGTCGAACTGGATGCATCGATCAGATCTATCAAAGAAACGGCAGTTAAAATTGTCAACCTCTCTCCCAACATCCCCTCCGAGGCTTCAATTGCCATCAATAACATTTCGAGCCCGACATTTTTACTTAACTTCATTTCATCAAATCTGCAAGTGAATATCGCAGAAAAGCAGGAGTTGCTCGAAATCCGTTCGTTTTCTAAGCGGCTGGAGAAAATTATGCAATACCTTAACAAGGAGCTTCAGGTATTGAACCTTAGTGAAGAGATTCGATCCAAGGTAAAAACAGATATCGATGAGCAACAACGGGATTTCTACCTGCGGCAACAGATGAAAGCGATTCAGGAAGCTCTTGGAGAGGACAGTGAACAGCAGGATGTAGAAGAACTCCGGGTTCGCCTGAAAGAAAAGAAGGGGGTTTCCAAAGAAGCCATAAATACCGTAGAAAAAGAGATTCAGCGCCTGGAAATGACCCCTAACTCTTCACCAAATTATGGAATTATTCACAGTTACATCGAATGGATTCTTGATTTGCCATGGGGTGAATATTCAGAAGACAAACTGGAGCTGAACAGAGCACGTAAAATTCTTGATGAAGACCACTATGGGCTTGAAAAAGTCAAGAAACGAATCATTGAATATCTTGCTGTTCTGAAGCTGAAAAAGGATATGAAAGCCCCGATTCTGTGCTTTTACGGGCCTCCCGGTGTTGGTAAAACTTCACTCGGAAAATCCATTGCACGTGCCATGAACCGTGAATTTGAGCGGTTCAGCCTGGGTGGTATTCATGATGAAGCAGAAATCAGAGGACACCGAAGAACCTATATCGGTGCACTTCCGGGCAGGATTCTCAG
Source organism: Balneolaceae bacterium (assembly GCA_007134665.1). GTDB lineage: Bacteria > Bacteroidota > Rhodothermia > Balneolales > Balneolaceae > SKRC01. The sequence continues at coordinate 10,040 of SLKH01000296.1, read as the reverse complement.
GGCTATGAAGAAAGCAGGAAAGGGAAATCCGGTAATTATGCTTGACGAGATTGATAAAGTTGGCTCCGATTTCCGGGGCGATCCAACCTCTGCCCTGCTTGAAGTACTCGATCCGGAACAGAACAACAGTTTTTCCGATAATTATCTTGAACTTGAATACGACCTGTCAAGTGTGTTGTTTATCGCAACTGCGAACTCCCTTGAAACGATTCCGGCACCACTGCGTGACCGAATGGAAATCATCAATATCAGCGGTTATACATTACAGGAGAAAACACAGATTGCCAGAAAATACCTGATTCCAAAGCAGATTGAAGAAAATGGTTTGACGAGTAAACAGATACGTATTTCAAATGCTGCGATTGAACGGGTTATCGAAGAATACACCAGGGAATCGGGTGTCAGGAATCTTGAGCGAGAAATCGGAGCACTGTGCCGGAATGTAGCTTCAAAAATTGCATCCGGGGAAATTGATAAATTGAGCATAGGGAAAAACGATATCCCGGAAATTCTGGGTAAACGGAAATTCTTTTCCGATGCTGCAGAACGGACCACAGTTCCCGGAGTTGCAACCGGCCTTGCCTGGACACCTTACGGTGGAGATATCCTGTTTATAGAAGCCAGTGTCTCAAAAGGCTCAGGAAAACTTCATATAACCGGGCAACTCGGTGATGTAATGAAAGAGTCTGCAATGCTTGCCCTCTCCTATTTACGGGCAAATTCTGATCAGCTCAACATCCCTGAAGACGCTTTCAAGTATTGGGATCTTCATATTCATGTTCCACAGGGAGCTGTACCAAAAGACGGGCCATCGGCGGGAATCGCACTATTTTCTGCAGTAGCGTCAATCTTTACACAGCGAAAAGTAAAGGGTACTCTTGCTATGACCGGTGAAATCACATTAAGAGGCCTTGTATTACCTGTAGGAGGTATAAAAGAAAAAGTACTTGCTGCTAAAAGGGCCGGAATTGAAAAAGTGTTGCTTCCGAAAAAGAATGAAAAGGATGTAGACGAAATTGAAAAAGATGTTATCGGTGACCTGAAAGTGGAATACCTGGAAAGAATGGACCCACTGCTTGACCTGGTGCTCAATAAACAGCCAATTCAGGACCCAAAAGAGTTCTTCAGTGTGCCTGAATCACACAAGACCAGGATCAACAGTAATGATTCACAAAGTGATGCAAAAAAAGAGATAGCAATGATGTAATGAAAACAGGCCTTGTCATTCAGTCAACAGGTAAATGGTACAAGGTTGCAACAGACGGCAATATATCAGACTGCAGGCTGCGGGGAAAGCTGAGGCTGGATGACAAGGAGGTTACCAATCCGGTCGCAGTCGGAGATTTCGTTGATGTTCACTATGAAGATGATAAAACCGGATCTATTACTAATATTCATCAACGAAAAAACTATATCCCCAGGCAAGCTACGCATGGACGACGGGGTGAACAAATACTTGTTGCCAATATTGACCAGGCATGGGCAGTACTCTCTGTGAGAAAACCTAAATTGAAAACCGGTTTTATTGACAGGTTTCTTGTTACATGTGAAGCTTATGAAGTAAATCCAGGTATTATCATAAATAAAATTGATCTCGCCGGAAAAAAAGATCTGAATATGCTGGATGATATTCATGGCCTTTACAAAGGCCTGGGATATAAAATTATCTTCACATCTATAGAACAGCCTGATACCCTTGTTACACTAAAGCAAGAACTCAGCCAAAAAACATCTGTATTCATCGGCCCATCCGGGGTCGGTAAAACAAGCCTGTTAAACGCCATTGACCCATCATTAAACCTCGCTGTCGGTGAAATTTCAAATTATTCCAATAAGGGCAAACATACCACAACTTTTGCCCGGTTGATCAAACTAAAAGATGGTGGATATATCGCCGACACACCCGGTATCCGTGAACTCGGCCTGGTCAATATTGAACCGTACGAATTGTCACTATTTTACCCTGAAATGAAAAAATACAGGAATGACTGTAAGTTTTACAATTGTACTCACAGTCATGAACCCGGATGTCGCGTTGCAGAAGCTTTCGAAGAAGGGTTGATACATCCTGATAGATATAATTCCTACCTTAATATTCTCGAATCGCTTGAAGTCGAAAACCGGACTTAAAATCTGAAGCACTGGTGCTGCAGATATACCCTACAGGCTAATCGGGATAATATCTGATCCCGGAAATAAATATGACCGTAACAATTCGGTCAGGTATCGATCTTTTGTAAGGAATACAGGTTCAATCATAAAATCAGAAATTCTTTACACCCCATGAAAAACCTCCGCCAATCAGTACGCTTCATAACTGCGAGTTTTTTTAAAATGATTATTTTCATGGTGTTAATAACACCACGTGCAGAAGCGCAACTTGACGATTCAGGTGAATTTCTCCGTGCCGGAATTGATGACGCAAATACACTCTTTCATTCATATCTCGAACCTTTTGGTGAAGGATTCGGGGCTGGATTAAATTCCGGCTGGATACAGTCAGCCCGGCCACACGGCCTGTTTGGTTTTAATTTGTCTCTAAGGGTTAGTGGTGCATTCGTACCCGATGCGAAACGCACATTCGATGTGACAAGTCTTGCCCTGCAGAACATACAGTATGCGAACGAACCAGGTGACTCCCCGATTACATCAACAATTAATGGCCCTGATGTAGATGGTGCAAGGCTGATCGCACAGCGGGAGGTAGATGTGCTTGGAAATACGGAAACAATTACCATTGCTGATTTTAATATGCCGCCAGGAATCGGGATCGGGATTGTTCCATCACCCATGATCCAGGCCGGCCTGGGTATAGTGAAAGATACCGAGCTCACTTTTCGATATTTACCGCCGGTATCGATGCCATTCGACGGCAAAGTTAATTTGATCGGCGGAAGTATCAAGCACGGGATTAATCAGTGGATTCCGGGAGGTGACCTTTTCCCGGTAGATCTTTCTGTCATGATGGGGTATACCTCCCTGTCACTGACTGCTGGCCTTGATGTTGAACCCGAGAATGACCCCTATACCAGAAACCCATATGAAAATCAGCCCGACACCTGGGAGGGACAGTCCCTTGAATTCTCATCCAATGGATTCAATGCCATGTTACTTGCCGGAAAAAACCTGCCGGTCATTGCATTTTACGGAGGGGTCGGATTTGAAAGTTCATCAACATCATTCAATGCCAAAGGGTCTTACCCGGTTAAAATGGATGACAATCCTGATAATCCGGATTTTGACCCCGCCAGGCCTTTGGTCATCCAGCGCTACGATGACCCGATAAAACTTGATTTCAACGGTGCAAATTCTCTGAGGGCACTCATCGGGATGCGAATCCGGCTTGGTTTTCTGAGTATTAATGCAGATTACACGCTTGCAAAGTACCCGGTTGCAAGTGTTGGCGTCGGTATTAGTTTCAGGTAGTATAAACCCACAATAATCCTTACCCCTGAATCATGGTTATGCCATGCAGGGGTAATTTCCACTTCCATCAGCATAACGGGTGCCACGGACTCTGAGTTTGGTTAACCGGCCCTCGTGAATAGTCTCTTCCTGTCTAATTCCGATTTCATTTCAATTAAATGTGTAAATCGATATATATTTCTTTAACATTGCTAATTCTAAAAAATCGGTAGCACATTAACAAGAGCATATACAAAATGTCTGAATTCAACTCACATATTGAAGAGATTAATAACCGTCCATCATATTATGAAAATATAACTGCTGAAATATTTGATGATTCCGATAATGCATCAAAATCAGTAGCTGATGAAATAGCTAACCTGATCAGGAAACGTAACCGGTTGAATAAACCTACCGTCCTTGGCCTTGCAACTGGCTCTACACCGGTCAAGGTTTACGATGAACTGGTCAGATTTCACAAAGAAGACGGATTAAGTTTCAAAAATGTAATCACATTCAATCTGGATGAATATTACCCGATGGAACCGGATTCACTCCAGAGTTATGTCAGGTTCATGAATGAACACCTGTTTGACCACCTGGATATCCCTGGAGAAAATGTGCATATCCCCGATGGAACCATACCGATTGATCAAATCAATGCATATTGCCGGGAATATGAAAACAAAATAAGAGAAGCAGGCGGAATCGATATCCAGCTTCTCGGTATCGGACGCACCGGGCATATTGGATTTAATGAACCGGGTTCAAGGCCCGACTCGAGAACCCGGCTGGTTACTCTTGATGTGATCACCCGAAAGGATGCAGCGAGTGACTTCTTCGGTGAGGAGTTCGTTCCCCGAAGAGCCATTACCATGGGGGTGGGAACGATCTTGGATGCGGAAAAAGTGATTTTGATGGCATGGGGCGAAGGAAAAGCTCCGATCATTAAAGATGCCGTTGAAGGTGAGATCAGGGAAAGCATTCCTGCCACATACCTGCAAAGACATGACAACGCAAAAGTAGTACTTGATGAAGCGTCGTCCACAGAACTCACCAAAGTCAACACTCCGTGGGTTCTCACAACCTGTAAATGGGATGAATACCTTACCCGGAAAGCCGTGGTTTGGCTCTGCCTGAAACTCGATAAGCCGGTTTTAAAACTGACTGACGAAGATTACAACGAAAACGGAATGGGTGACCTGCTCACTGAAAGCGGCCCGGCATATAATATCAACCTGAAAGTTTTCAACCAGCTTCAGCACACTATTACCGGCTGGCCGGGAGGCAAACCTGATGCAGATGATACGAACCGTCCTGAAAGAGCTACACCTTTTCCCAAAAAAGTAATTATTTTCAGCCCGCACCCCGATGATGATGTGATATCAATGGGCGGCACCCTGATCAGGCTGGTTGAACACAACCATGAAGTTCATGTTGCCTACCAGACTTCCGGCAACATTGCCGTTTTCGATGACGATGTAATCCGGTTTGCTGACTTTGTCTCTGATTATGCAGAGCATTTTGACTTGTCGGATTCAGATGCCAGTCAGCTTCTTAAAAATGTCCAGGAGTTTCTTGAAAATAAACAACCCGGACAGATAGATTCCCATGAAGTAAAAACCATTAAAGGACTTATTCGAAGAGGTGAAGCAAAATCTGCCGGACGATACTGCGGCGTTCCGGTCGAAAACCTGCATTTTCTGGATATGCCGTTTTATGAGACTGGCAGAGTCAAGAAAAAACCGATATCCGAAGAAGATATTTCGATTATTACAGAATTACTGAATAAGGTAAAACCGAACCAGGTTTACGCTGCCGGTGACCTGTCAGATCCGCACGGTACACACAGGGTTTGCCTGAAAGCGATTATAGAAGCACTGGATCGGTGTAAGGATGAAGAGTGGATTAAAGATTGTTATGTATGGCTTTATCGCGGAGCGTGGCAGGAATGGGATGTCAATGATATTGAAATGGCTGTACCCCTTAGCCCGCTTGAACTGGCAAGAAAACGCAGGGCAATATTCAAACATCAATCGCAAAAAGACCGGCCCCTCTTTCCGGGCCCGGATACCCGGGAATTCTGGCAGCGATCCGATGACCGAAACCGGGGTACTGCGAAATTATATGACAAACTCGGGCTGGCCGAATATGAAGCGATAGAAGCATTTGTCCGCTATCATACGACGAGGGAATAACCCGCTTTTCTCACAAATAATTATTTTTCAGATATTAAGTTATTTAATAACAGTGTGTTTTTGGGGCTGAACCTGTTCAGGCTCTCTAATGTGCAAGTAGCCAGTTTTCTGCTATTCCCATGTCTACTTTGAGGGGTACATCCAGGTCCATGGCTTTTTCCATCAATTCCCTGATTTTTGCTGATACTTCATCAGATTCGGTTTTATGGAGTTCAAATACCAGTTCATCATGAACCTGGATCAGCATACGGGTCTTCAGGTTTTCATCTTCCAGGTATTCCTGAATTCGTATCATTGCCAGTTTGATGATGTCGGCCGCTGTACCCTGGATAGGCATATTGATCGCTGTTCTTTCAGCAAAACTTCTGACGTTCCAGTTTCGTGAATTGATATCCGGAATATATCTTCTTCTGCCCATCATGGTCTTCACATATCCATGCTTTGTTGCAAATTCTGTCGTTTCGTCAATATAGGTTTGTACTCCCGGAAACCGTTCAAAATACTGATCAATCATCTCTTTGGCTTCACTGTTACTGATCCCCAGGCGGGATGCCAGTCCGTAGGCACTTACTCCGTACGGAATACCAAAATTCACTTCTTTTGCTTTCCTTCGCTGATCTGGTGTCACATCATCAAGCCGGTCGAGATTGAAAATCTCTTTTGCTGTCCTGGCGTGAATATCCTCCCCTTCCCGGAATGCTTTTGACATATTTTCGTCTCCCGAGATGGATGCAATGACTCTCAGCTCTACCTGTGAGTAATCGGCAGCCAGAATTTGAAAACCTTCCTCAGGGATAAAGGCTTTCCGGATCTCCCGCCCGCGTTCGGTCCGGATTGGAATATTTTGCAAATTCGGATTTGAAGATGACAAACGTCCGGTTGCTGCTACCGCCTGATTAAAATTGGTATGAATCCGGCCTGAACGCTTATCTACAAGTTTTGGCAGTGCATCCACATAGGTTGATTTCAGCTTGCTCAGGTTTCTGTAATCAAGAATCAGCCCGGGCACATCATAATCATTCGCAAGCTGAACAAGTACACTTTCAGCAGTTGAATGCTGTCCGGTTTTGGTTTTTTTAATGGAAGGTATACCCATCTTTTCAAAAAGCACTTCTCCCAATTGCTGCGGGGAGTTCAGATTAAACTCAACACCCGATTCTTCAAATATCCGGCTTTCAGCTTCTTTCAGGTCCCGGTTAAGTTCTTCAGAAAATTTTGACAGCATATCAATATCCAGACGAATTCCCGTCAGTTCCATTTTGGCAAGTACTTTCATCAGCGGAAAGTCGACATCGTATGCGATTTCAAGCAGTTCATCCTTCTCAAGTTCAACTTTTAATACTTCATATAACTGCAATGTGATATCGGCATCTTCACAGGCATAATCGACAACTTCTTCATAAGGAATTTCATCCATTGTTTTTTGTTTCCGTCCGGAACCGATCAACTTTTCAATCGGGATCGCCTGGTAATCAAGATATTTTTTTGCCAGGAAGTCCATCTTCAGTTTCTGATTTGCATCGATAAGATAAGCTGCAATCATTGTATCAAAGGCTTTACCGGAAATTTCGATTCCTTCTTTTTTCAGGATGATATAATCATACTTAAAGTTATGAGCTACCCAGGTTTTGCCGGGGGATTCAAAAAGTGGTTTCATTACACTCCACACCTGATCTGCCGAAAGTGAACCCTCCACATTTACAGGAATATACCAGGCTTTACCGGGACGAACAGAAACTGAAATTCCAACCGGGTTTGCAAGAATAGGGTCACTTGAATCAGTTTCAGTATCAAAACAGATGATATTTTCCTTTTTAAGCTCATCTGCCAATTCTGAAAGCGCCTCTATTTCAGTAACGGCCCGGTAATCTGTATCACTGGATGTAAAAGAATCATGCCTGTCATCAATGTCACCCTCATCAAGAGTTTTTGAGAACAAGTCAGACTGTCCGGCCGGATCAACATTCAGGTATTTTCGGGTCAGAGTTCGAAACTCCATCCTTTTAAAAAACAAACCGAGCTTCTTTTCCTGAGGTCCATTCCATTCCAGCTCCTCCCATTTCACAGTATCTGGTACATCCGTCTTTATCTTCACCATTTTCTTGGCATGGAGTGCCTTTTCACTGTGTTGAGTTAACCCTTCACGATGCCGTTTCGACTTCATATTAGGTGCTTCTTCTATCGCCTTTTCCAGGCTGCCGTATTTGTTAATCAACTTGGGAGCACCTTTCTTCCCGATACCAGGAACTCCGGGAATATTATCAGATGTGTCACCAATTATCGCCAGAACATCAACCACACTTTCAGGATAAACACCAAAATAATCTTTCACCCCCTCCCGGTCTATCCTGACAAACCCACCGTTTTTATTATCCGGTTTAAGCATTTCAACATGATTGTTTACCAACTGCATGAAATCTTTATCCGGTGTAACCAAAAATACATCTACATCCTCTTCCTTTGCCCTGTAGGCAAGAGTACCAATAATGTCATCGGCTTCATATCCGTGCTGCTCCAGGTTTTTAATCCCAAAATATTCGATCATCTCTTTGATAAGTGGAATTCCCACCTGTAAATCCTCTGGCTGGGGAGGCCTGTTTGCCTTATACTCTTCATCCATTTCATGCCTGAAGGTCGGTTCACTGGTATCCCAGACAACAGAGATATGAGTGGGTTCATCCTCTTCCAGCAGCTTGACAAGTGTATTTGCAAAGCCAAGAATCGGGCCGGTTGGTATCCCGTCAGAATTCTTCAACCTGCTGCTGATAAAGGCAAAATGAGCCCGATAGGCCAGTGCCATACCATCGAGCAGATATAATTTTTTCTTTGACATATAAGTATCTGGTATTAAACGTTCTCTGAAATTCTAATCCTGAAGATATGGAAACCTGAAGCGTTTTAACAGAATGCATTTTTGCAACAGGCTGTTGCTGAATGCTTTCTTATATTTGACAGGCACTCATGAAATCAGACGGTAATTTTGATCTCAGATAAAAAAACTGAACTTTTTAACGCCTGATCCGTAATCACATATAAGAAATTCATTTAATCACTATGGGTTTGAAAAACGAAGCACAGTCGGCTCTAAAAGATACCAAACATTTCTACCGGGAATATACTTCCGGTATGAATCGTGAAACGATAGGCAGGGATATACAGGCTGACTCAGAACGAATCAAGCAGCTTTATTTCGAAGCCATTGAAAGTCAAAAAAAGCAGGGTGATACAGGTGAATTGACAGGAATTCAAAAATTTTACAGGTTTTTTCTATCTCTGACACAACGCCTTAATCCAACCCGGCGATTGATTTTCGGGGTCTCATGTATCAGCTTTATCGCACACTATTTCCTGTCTCTTATAGGACTATCAGGATACTTGCTACACCCGCTTCTAATGCCAGTTGCATTCGGAGGAGTCATTGTAATTTTATTGATCGAACTGCTCGAAAAAACAGATGTTAAACGTGAACTTGACCTTGCGAGAGACATTCAGCTCAGCCTGCTGCCCCCAACAGAATATCGTGGTGAAAAGCTTGAAGTATATGCTTTTGCCAATACAGCCCAGGAAGTTGGAGGGGATTATGTTGATATCATAGAAACCAAAAAAGGTGTATATGTTATCGTTGCAGACGTTTCCGGCAAAGGGTTAAGTGCCGCTCTCTATATGGTGCGTATCCAGGCATTGGTTCACTTGCTTATTGAAAAGTATGAGCCCTCCCCCAAAGAGCTATTTCTTGAGTTAAACAATTATATCAAATCAACTAAAAGTGACAAAACCTTTGTTACAGCCTGTACGGCTTTCTTCCCCAATGATGGTGACAGGTTCACACTTTGCCGGGCCGGACATAACTCACCGATCATTTATAGCAAAGAAAATGATACGACCTTCAGCCTGAGAACGGGTGGCCTTGCACTCGGTATGGCATCAAACCAGGTCTTAAAACATCAACTTTTGGAAAAAAAATACTATTTCAAACCCGGCGACAGCCTGCTGCTCTACACCGATGGTTTAACAGAAGCCAGGAATGAATTAGGCTCCGAATATGGAACAGATGAACTGGAAGCGATGATGTCTATCTACGGATCGCTCCATGCCAAATCGATTTCGCTGAAAATCCAGTCATCCCTGGAAGCATTCATCGGCAGCCAGAAACCGAAGGATGATATTACATATGCCGTTGTCCACAGGCCTTAATGCGGTTAGGAGTTGATGAAAAAAATGAGAGGCTATATTAGATTATTCAGTATCGATGCAGAACCCGGGTACACCCCTCAGAGCCAAATGCTGAACGCACTTGGCTCATCTCCCCTCGAGGGGAGATGATTGTGACGCGTTCAGCGTTACAATCTGAGGGGTGTTCTCCAATCCCACATTGATCTTTAAAATCATCCTCAAGTACAGCACTTGGGCCGGAGGGGTGTTCGGTAATCACAG
>SLKH01000258.1 GCA_007134665.1 Balneolaceae bacterium | reverse complement strand
GTAACACAAAATAGCCAGGAAACCCGTTTGTTCCTGAATCGTGCTCAAAATCAGGGACTCAGGATACAACTCAAGGGTCCGCCAGAAAATATGAATGCGACGGGATCCTTTATCCGCCTGGTATACCCGGATGGAAGTAAAGGGCCTGCCCGGTACTTACAAACCGGTGGCGGATATTTATCTCAAAACAGTTATACGCAGGTATTGGGGTTTACAGAATTTCCGGCAGAGATTGAAGTTACCTGGTTTGATGGAAGAGTAACAACCAGTGAAGTCTCAGAAGGTCAATACGATTATCTTATCTCTTTTTAAGCGTATTAATTTATCCCTAAAAAGTCGTTAGACCTTTTTTTCACCGAAAGCGTTCGGTGCTGATCCCGATACGGTGTCGGGAAAACACAAAGGTTTATGAGCATTATTTGAAAAAGAAACCCTGATTGTTTCAATATCGGGGTTAACCCTGAAGTTCGTTTAGACCCATTCATAATGTAAAATATTGTTATTGCCCCCGTTTTTTCCCTCCTGCCATAATACGGCTTATCCAGTTGCATTTGTGTAATATCAGCTTATCTGAAAGTAATAGATCAACCAGTACCATCAGTATGTTATATTAAAAGTTGTAAAATATAATTAATTTAAATTAAATAAATATTTAATAATTAAAATTATTAAATAGAGCTATAATTAAATGTACTTTTAACTTGATATTAAAAGGGAGAATAATAAGATTTTAACGGAATTAAAGTTCGGCGAAAAAGACTGGTAATCTGGCTGAAAATCCTGGTTACCGTTGATTAATCGAGAGCTGTAGGATTGAATTAGGATTATTATGGAGGTGAACAGATTTAATGAGATAGATACCACATCGAATTTGGATCGGATGTTAACGATAACATCCGGAATGCTTGTCTTAAAGCAGAAATAAAAACGGGATATCAGGGTCAATTTTTGGAAGCGCTTGATTGCTGTCTCCCTGAATTGCAGATATAAACCGGCTACAAAATATATAATTATAACTCATATGCAGATCTATGGATCTAATACAAGTAAAAGCCAATTGTTTTCTACTAAAGCGATTTAGCCGGATGGTTAGTCGTTTTACTGTTTTAGCACTGGGCTTATTTCTTTTAAATGGCCTTTCACATGCACATGCCCAGGAAATGGAGGTTTCAGGTACTGTAACAGACGCTGCTACAGGTGAAACATTGCCAAGTGTAAATATTTTAATAGTAGGTACGGACTCCGGAACCACAACAGACTTCGATGGTAATTATACCATCACAGTTCCCGGGCCTGATACCGAATTACGTTTCTCTTATATCGGATATCAAACATTAACTGTTCCTGTTGAAGGACGCGAAGAGATCGATGTTGAATTGCAAACAGAACAGGTTGTAGGCCAGGAAGTGGTCGTAACCGGTTATGGAACCGTTCGTGAACGTGAAACCATTAGTGGTTCTGTCAGTGCGGTTGGTGGTGAACGACTTGAAGCTGTTCCCACATCAAATCTTTCCAATACACTTGCAGGGCGTGTCTCCGGGCTTGCCGGGCTCAATACAGCAGGTGAACCGGGTTTTGACGGGTCACAAATTCGTATTCGCGGTAATGCTACCCTTGGTAATAATGACCCACTCATTGTTATTGACGGTGTACCGGCCAGGCAGGGTGGCCTCGACAGAATTAACCCTAACGACATTGATAATGTCAGTATTCTGAAAGATGCTTCTGCAGCAATTTATGGATCACGTGCTGCAAATGGGGTAATCTTGATTACAACCAAGCGGGGGCGTACAGGGGCACCTGAATTGACTGTCAATTTCAGCCAGGGATTCAATCAACCCACTGTAATTCCTGATATGGCTGATGCAGCGACCTACCTGACGATGCTTAACGAAATTGACATGTACAGGGGAGAGACTCCAAGACGTTCGGATGAAGAAATTAACAGGTACCGGAATATTGAAGACCAGGATCCGTGGCAATATCATGATACAGACTGGTTTGATGAAGGGCTGAAAAATTTCTCAAATGAAACCGAGGCATCAATAGCTGTCAGCGGTGGTACGGAGTCAATCCGTTACAGAGTATCGGCAAGAGGATTAACGGAAGATGCCTATTACAAAGATAGTGCAACCCGGTATAACCAGGGCGAGGTACGCAGCAATATCGATGTGGATATTACTGACAATATCCGGATCGGAGCCGACCTTGCCGGAAGATTTGAAGACAGAAATTTTCCAACTCAATCAGCAGGTGCTCAATTCCGGTTCCTGATGAGAGGTAAGCCACATGAGCCTGCATTCTGGCCGGATGGAAGCCCGGGCCCGGATATTGAAAACGGAACGAATCCTGTCGTTTCTGCCACACCGGCTACAGGGCATCATGACATTGATGACTATTATCTCCAGAGTAATGTTTACCTGAATATTGAAGTGCCGGGTGTAGACGGTTTATCATTCAGAGGTAATTTTGCATACGATCGCCATTTCCATGAAAATGAATTGTGGGCTACTCCCTGGACGCTTTATAGCTGGGACGGTTCCAGGGATGAAGACGGAAACCCGATCCTGAGCGGCGGGCCGCGGGGGCCGGGGACACCGGAACTGACCCGTTCAAGAGAAAACCAGCAGGACATCACCTTTAATTTGGTTGGTAACTACATGGTAGATTTAGCCGATCACAGTTTTACTTTTATGCTGGGAACCGAGCGGGAAACATTCAGGGGCCAGAGTGTTGGAGCTTATCGTGAAGGATTTATTTCAGATGAGTTTCCACAGCTTGATCTCGGTGCTGCTGAAAATAGAAATAACTGGGGTAACTCCTGGCATGGTGCCCGGCAGAATTATTTTAGCCGGATAAATTACGACTATCAGCAAACCTACCTTGTGGAAGTTGTTGGACGGTTTGACGGATCATACATCTTCCCTGAAGGTGATCGTTACGGCTTCTTCCCGTCTGCATCTGTTGGATGGAGGTTATCTAACGAAAACTTCTTCCAGAACATGACAGGAAGTATTTTTGATGATTTCATCATACGAACATCTTATGGTTTGACTGGTAATGATCAGGTTGATCCATATCAGTTCCTTGGCACCTATGCATTTGGAAGTGGCTATATATTTGATGACACAAATATTCAGTCAACGCTGAGTGAAGCAAGAATTCCGAACCCTAATATTACCTGGGAGGTAGCTAACCAGTTTAATGCCGGTTTGGACATGACTTTCTGGAATAACCGGATGAATCTTGAAGTGGATTACTTCAACTATCACAGGGATAACATTCTCTGGCAACGAGATGCTGCACTTCCGCTCATGGCCGGTTTCACTTTACCGGATGAGAATATCGGTGAAGTAAAAAGTTATGGTGTTGAAACTACGTTGAGCTATCTGCAGGGTGTAACTTCAGACCTGTTTCTGAATGCTACTTTTACTCTCAGTTATGCAGATAATGAAATCCTGTTCTTTGATGAACCGGATGGAATTCCTGAGTGGCAGAGAAATGAAGGAATGCCGATGAATACCAATCTCTATTATAATGTGATTGGGGTATTCCAGGATGAACAGGATATCGAAGACTACCCAAGCTGGGATGGAGCTCAGCCCGGCGACCTGATCTTTGAGGATGTAAATGGTGACGGAGTTATCGATGCAGATGATCGCATCCGTGATGACCGTACAAACTTCCCGAAATGGACGGGAGGCCTTGAGCTCGGAATTACCTACAGGAACTGGGATTTCACAACCTTCTGGCAGGGAGCTGCCGGTGCTGCCATTTACACTCAGACGGAGTCTGGCGAGATCGGAAATTTCAGGCAGGGTTTTGCTGAAAACCGGTGGACCCCCGATAATCCGAGTGAAGAGCACCCGCGAACCTGGAACCGAAGTGATGAGTACTGGGCTTCAAATGCCAATACCTATTTCCTTGAAAGTACGGACTATATACGCCTGAAGACGCTTGAAATCGCTTATACGCTTCCGGCTTCACTTACTACAAGCCTGGGTATTCAGCGTGCACAGTTGAGTGTCAGCGGATTTAATCTGCTCACATTCACAGGCCTTGAAGATCTTGACCCTGAAGCCGCAGCCGGTTCAGGACAGTATTACCCGCAGAGAAGATCTGTTCGGGCAGGCTTATCTGTAACATTTTAACCAGAGGTAACTATGACAATGTTTCAATCAACTTATATGAAGTTTGTGCTGATTGCAGCCGTATTGTTTACTTATACGGCATGTGATTCTGTGCTTGATCTTGATCCGCTGGATCAGCCGTCAGACGCTGCCGTCTGGAGTGATCCCGCGATGACTCAGGCATTTGTAAATGATATCTATAATGATCTGCCCCACGGGCTTAATGAAGCGATGATGTCTCTTCATACTGATGAAGCGGCATTCACCCATATCGGATCATCCGATGCAGCCCAGGGAATTATTAACCCATCCAATCTCTATGATACCACATGGGGGTATGCATGGTGGACAGGGCC
>SLKH01000203.1 GCA_007134665.1 Balneolaceae bacterium | reverse complement strand
GAATCAAATGGTGCCTGGGATGTGATAACAATATTTATATTCTTCTGTCTGCATTTCTCAAGAAAGGGGAGAAGATTATACTTGCCCCTGATCGGAAAATTACCACTTCCGAATGCCTCAAGGATTATAACTTTAAGATCTGTTTTAATTAGCGGATATAATAATTCAGGATCAAGATTTGGATGAAGCTTGACAAGATAAAACCGGTCACTGAAATTTTTGGAAATTAAAAGCCGGCCGGTACTGAAATTTGTGAACTGGTTAAACTGAATGTCGAGTCCAATCTCAGCCAGGGGTGGAAAATTAGGTGATGCAAATGCATCAAAGTCACCGATACTCATTTTTGTCGCCCTGTTACCTCGAAATAATAGATCATTGAAACAGATTGCTACTTCTGAAACAGGGTGTGTGGCAAGTTCAACGGCATTGACCAGGTTGCGTTTTGCATCGCTGCGTAAATTATGTAAGGGAACCTGGCTGCCTGTGATAATAACAGGTTTACTTAGATTTTGAATAGCAAATGAGAGTGCGGAAGCTGTATATGCCATAGTGTCTGTACCATGCAGAATCACAAACCCATCATATTGGCCATAATAATTTTCTATGTGCTCAATTAGCTGAACCCAGTGGAGATAATTAATGTCAGAGCTGTCTTCATAGAATATCTTGTCGACATGCAGGTCGGCAATTCTTGATAACTCCGGTATTTCCCGGTAAAGAGCTTCTGTCCATTTCGATAAGTTCGGATCTGAAGCGCCCTTTGGATTCATTGTTATCGTTCCACCGGTTTGAATAAGATTAATTTTTTTCATCTTGAAAATTTCAGCAGGTCTGATAAATTAGATATCCTGTTGCATTGCAATATGGCAATCGTATATTCCATATAAAGCCCTCAGGATTATAATCAACTATGTGATCAATCGTAATTATTGATTGTTACTAAAAGATGCTCCCGGAAACCATAAACAGGATTCAATTATGAAAGTGTATAATTCTTCATCAGTCCGAAATATTGTATTGGCAGGTCATGCAGGTTCAGGTAAATCTACTCTTGCAGAAACGATGTTGTTTGAATCTGACACGATAAATCGGCGTGGTAATATTCAGGATAAAAATACGGTATCAGACTTTCATGATATCGAAAAAGAAAAGCAGAAATCAGTATTTGCATCTTTGATGAATCTTGACTGGAGGGGAACAAAATTAAACCTGCTCGACACACCGGGAACCCCCGATTATATTGGTGAAGTAATGAGCAGTATGAAAGTTGCCGATTCCACCCTTTTTGTATTAAATGCTGAGCATGGTGTGGAAGTAGGAACCGAGGCGTTATGGAAGCAGGCTGAAGAGATCGGGCTCCCTTCCATCATTGTGGTGAATAAATTGGACAGTGAACAATCTGAATTCCAAAATTGTGTGGATATGGCAAAGGAGCGATTTGGAAGGGAGGTTGTGGTTGTTCAGTATCCATATAGTGAGGGTGATGAATTTCATGCTATTATCGATGTCCTGAAAATGACGATGTACGAATTTCCGGAGAATGGCGGGCGTCCGGATAAGCTTCCGATTCCCGAATCACATAAATCACAGGCAGAGCTGTTACATAATGAACTCGTTGAATCGATTGCTGAGAACGATGAGTCTCTGATGGATCTCTATTTTGAATATGGTGAACTGGATGAATACCAGATGAGAGAAGGACTGCAAAAAGCGGTACTTCAAAGACAAATTTATCCGATGTTCTGCTGCAGTGCCGAAAGAAATATGGGCACCGGCAGAATTATGGGGTTTATCGGGAATGTGCTGCCATCACCACTGGATGTCAAACCGATTTTAACTAAAGATGGAAAAGAGTTTCAGGTTGGCGGGAGTGATAAACCGGTTCTTTTTAGCTTCAAAACCTATTCCGAATCTCATGTAGGGAATCTTAATTTTATGAAGGTATTAAGCGGAACTGTCAGGCAGGGGATGGACCTTGAAAATCAAAGAGATCAAAATTCACAAAGGTTAGGTACATTGTCAGTTAACCAGGGAGGAAAACGCATGGAAGTTTCTGAAGTAAATGCTGGTGACCTGGCTGTGGCCGTCAAACTTAAAGATGTTCAATCCGGTGATACCCTCGCGGAAAAAGGGCATCACGTACAGATTTCACCTGTGAATTACCCAGCCCCCAATTATCGCAAAGCGATAAAATTGAAACATGAGGGTGAAGAAGATAAATTGGGTTCAGCCCTGAATCAGTTACAGCGGGAAGATCCGACGTTAATTGTGGAGCACAGCCAGGAGCTCAGGCAAACAATTCTGCATGGCCAGGGAGAGGAACATCTTTCAGTAATTTTTCATCAACTGACCAATCGGTTTGGGCTGGATGTCGAGTATATTACCCCAAAAATTCCATATCGTGAAACGATCACCAAATCACAAAAAACCCATTACAAGCATAAAAAACAATCTGGCGGGGCGGGGCAATTTGCAGAAGTTTACCTGTTGATAGAACCCTGGCAGGAAGGGTTGCCTAATAACGATGACCTGAATATCCGGGATGTTCAGGAAGTGGATCTCCCATGGGGAGGTAAGTTGGTTTTTCAGAACTGTATTGTTGGCGGAGTGATTGATACAAGGTTCATGCCTGCTATTTTAAAAGGGATTATGGAAAAAATGGAGAGTGGCCCAATGAGTGGATGCCGGGCCAGGGATATCAGGATCTCTGTATATGATGGGTCTATGCATTCCGTAGATTCAAATGAGGCTGCCTTTAAAACAGCAGCGCTTATGGCATTCAGGGAGGGTTTCATGAACGCTAACCCGCAATTGCTCGAACCGGTGTATGAGGTTGAAATAACGGTTCCGGCACAGTTTATGGGTGATGTAATGAGTGACCTCAGTTCCCGCAGAGGGCAAATACAGGGAATGGACTCAGAAGGGTCTATTCAAAAAGTGCATGCTCATGTACCACTTGAAGAGCTTGACCAGTACTCAACAAAGCTTAAATCAATGACTCAGGGCAGTGCAACCTATACAAGATCTTTCAGTCACTATTCACCGGTGCCACGTGATATTCAGGAGCGTGTTGTAAGGGAAAACCTGGAAGCTGAACCGGCCTGATCAGGGAATGGATGTCATTACATGATATCCGACTGGACATGCGATAAACTCTATAATTGAAATTGCCGTGCCGGGTTCAGTTTTTTTCGGGTGCAAAGAAAACCCCTCAGGCTGAAGTACTGAATATCCTTTACCATGAGGGGTACTTTGATAGCAAGCAACTGACTAAAAAATCAAATCAATGCTATTTCACTAAAACTCTCCTTCGTTTGCTGCACGAAGATACTCAAGAAGTGCCCTTGCATCCTCAAGTGATGTTCCCATATTAACCATCTGAATGGTATAATCTTCATCAAGCCGCTGGCCTTCGGGATGTCTTTGTCTCATCTCTGCCGGATTCTGTATATAATTCATAATGAATTCAGGTTCACGCCGTTCAGCTACATTGCGTAACATCGGGCCAGAAATGGTTGCATCCAGTTGGTGACAGGCAATACAGAGAGTTTCAAATATTTGCCTTCCTTCATTGGCGAGGTCCATATCGATTTCACCAATATCCAGCCTCTCAGTAACAGGGCCGATTCCATGATTTAATTGAAACTCGGTCAAGCCTGAATCATCCTGCTGTTCTGAGTTACCACAAGCAAATATAAAACCGGTTAAGAAAAGAGTGACAAGTACAAGATTTAAGCGAGCCATAAGCATAACAATATGATTAATGTTTAATTATTTATTTGATTTTAATCACTAAACTTACCCATTAATCCCACTTCTAATGTAACCTGAAAGAATCAAATTATCATACTTTTTTATCACTTTTTTAAATGTATGGTAAAGAGAATAAATCCACATCATACTAAATCATAAGAATGATGTGGTGCCGAATTCATATAAGCATGATGAATTAAAAACATGACGTGTCGGCCAGGTTTAGAAAAAGAGGGCCGGAAACTATATCATCTAAATAATGTTTAATAGTTATAAACAATTATTTGATAGTACACAGGCTGAATGGGGTTTTAATAATATTACAAAATACTTTAAACGGACTCGATCATAAATGGTTTGACCAGGAACCAAAACCCGAACCTGTTCATCATTTATTCAATAAATGTAAATATTATGCTAAAACTGGTTCAGGGAATTCTCTCAGTGGCCGTACTTCTGATTATTGCCTATATCTTGATTCCGCTTTTCATCATTAATGAGAATCGTATACAGAATATTGCAAATGACTTTCTTGGTGAAGACTATTTGATTCAGATGTCTTCGGTTTCCTGGAATCCGGTTCAGCAAACGTTTTCATCCGATAACATCAAAATAGTATATGTGGATGATGATGAGATCTTTCTCGAGATCGCTGAACTGAGTATTGAGAATATTGATCTTGCAGCCGTATTTAGTGGAAATTTGAAAGCCGGCAACCTCGTAATTGATCATTTTGTG
>SLKH01000077.1 GCA_007134665.1 Balneolaceae bacterium | reverse complement strand
TCCGGCCAATATCTCTCCAATGCAACAAAGGAGGTATTTGACCAGGCCCAAAAACAGGCTTCCGAACTGGATGACGAATACATTAGTTCGGAACATATATTTATCGCTATCACTGGGTCGAAAAGTGAATCTGGCAACTTACTGAAAGACCGGGGGGTAACAAAAGATCAGATATTGAAAGTACTCCAGGATGTGAGAGGTTCACAAAAAGTGGATGATCCGAATGCTGAAAGCAGGTATAATGCACTGAAAAAATATGCCCGTGACCTGAACGAAGAAGCGGAGAAAAACAAACTCGATCCGGTCATCGGCCGGGATCATGAAATTCGCAGGATCATGCAGATCCTGACCCGGAGAACCAAAAACAACCCGGTCTTGATCGGGGAGCCGGGTGTTGGTAAAACAGCTATTGCTGAAGGGCTGGCATTGCGCATTGTACGGGGTGATGTTCCCGAAGGCCTGAAATCAAAACGGGTGGTAGCCCTCGATATGGGTGCATTGGTGGCCGGAACCAAATTCAGGGGGGAATTTGAGGAGAGACTGAAAGCTGTGGTCAAAGAAGTCATGGATTCTGAAGGTGAAATCATTCTCTTCATTGATGAAATCCATACCCTGGTTGGTGCCGGGGCAACTGAAGGTTCGATGGATGCTGCCAATATCCTGAAGCCATCGCTGGCGCGTGGTGAACTTCACGCTATCGGTGCAACCACACTGACAGAGTACCGAAAATACATAGAAAAGGATAAGGCACTGGAGCGGCGCCTGCAAACCGTATACGTTGGGGAACCGAGTATCGAAGATACGGTATCGATCTTGCGGGGTTTACAGGAGAGGTATGAGCTGCATCACGGTGTACGGATTACCGATGGTGCCATCGTAGCCGCAGCGGAGCTGTCACACCGTTATATCGCCGACCGGTTTCTGCCGGATAAGGCGATTGACCTGATCGATGAAGCGGCTTCACGACTCAGGCTTCAGATCGATTCCATGCCGGAAGAACTGGATCATATAGAAAGGCAAATTCGCCAGCTCGAAATTGAAAGGGAAGCACTGAAACGTGAAAAAGATGAATCCAAGCTGGAGTCTATTCAAAAGGAATTGGCCGACCTTGAAGAGAGCCGCAATTCGATGAAATCCCAATGGGATAACGAGCGTGAGATGATCCAAAAGGCGCGAGATCTTAAAAAAGCAATTGAAACGGCAAGAAACCGGGCAGATAAAGCCGAGCGGGAGGGTGATTATGAAAAAGTAGCCGAGCTTCGTTACGGTACCATCGGGCAGCTTGAGAAAGATCTTGAAGAAACCAAGGCCAAACTGGACGAAATCCAGGAGGGGCGGTCATTGCTGAAAGAGCAGGTTGAAGCGGAGGAAATTGCAGATATCGTTTCAAGATGGACAGGTATTCCGGTAAGTAAAATGCTGACCAGTGAACGACAGAAACTGCTTATGCTCGAGGAAGAGCTACATAAGCGGGTTGTCGGGCAGGATAAAGCGATTGAAGCCGTATCGGATGCTGTTCGTCGCTCACGGGCCGGATTGCAGGATGAAAACAGGCCGATCGGATCCTTTATGTTCCTGGGTTCAACGGGGGTGGGTAAAACCGAACTGGCCAGGTCGCTGGCAGAATTTTTATTTAACGATGACCACGCCATGGTCAGGATCGATATGAGCGAGTATATGGAGAAACACAGTGTCAGCCGCCTTGTGGGTGCACCTCCCGGGTATGTGGGTTATGATGAAGGCGGGCAGTTAACGGAAGCAGTACGAAGACGCCCATACTCTGTTGTACTTCTGGATGAGATTGAAAAAGCACATACGGATGTATTCAACATCCTGTTACAGGTATTGGATGACGGACGATTGACAGACAATAAAGGTGTTACTGTCGATTTTACGAATACCATTATTATTATGACAAGTAACATCGGGTCTCACCTGATTTCCGATGAAATTGAAAAGAGCAAAGGAGATATCGGCGATTCTGTTTATGCAAATCTTCAGAATAAACTGATGGAACAGCTTAAGAAAGCGATACGTCCTGAATTTTTGAACCGGATCGATGATGTTGTCATCTTCCATCCGCTTGGCAGAGAGCATATTCGCAGAATTGTGGATATACAGCTTCAAAGAGTATATACCATGCTCAGTAAAAATAATGTTAAGCTTAATGTGACAGACAATGTAAAAGACTGGCTTGCAGCCCGGGGATATGATCCTGTATACGGAGCGAGGCCGCTGAAAAGAGTAATACAAACCCAGATTGTTAATCAGCTTGCAAAACATCTGATCAAGCGGGAAGATGATACCAAATTGACGGAGTTTGAAGTCACTATCAGCAAAGAGGGAGACTCACTGCAATTTGCTGAAGTTTTTGACAATGTTGAGGAATGGGCAGATTAAATATGTTCCTGATATAGAAAGAAATCCTCTCAGGCATCTGTCCTGATAAATGAGAATACTTTCTCACATCCAAAACGTTTTGGACAGCTATGATATTCCCTATATTACGCAAGACAAAAATTCAGACTATGTAAAACTATTATTTATGAAGAAAGCAACGATATTTACAGACAAAGGGAACATGCAGGTGGAATTTTTTGAAGAAGATGCTCCCGGAACGGTAGAGAACTTTGTTTCTCTGGCTCGTGACGGTTTCTACGATGGGTTAACTTTTCACCGGGTGATCCCTGATTTTGTTATCCAGGGTGGTTGCCCGAAAGGTGATGGGACCGGTGGCCCGGGTTATTCGATCGACTGTGAATTGGATGGAGAGAACCAATATCACGACCGGGGTGTTTTATCAATGGCCCATGCCGGAAGAGATACCGGCGGCTCCCAGTTTTTCATCTGTCACAGCCGCAACAATACTGCCCACCTTGACAGGAAACACACTGTTTTCGGAAAAGTTACAGACGGCCTTGATGTAATCGATCAAATCAGCCAGGGAGATGTGATAGAAAAAATTGAGATTAAAGAAAACTGAGCATAAACTGCAAGTTAGTCGACGGGAATTCTTACTGTCACATTCCTGAGGCCGGTTTGCAATTTTCGTTTCATCGGTGTATTTAAATCCGTGATTTATGAAACAGTTATGAATACGGATTTCAAATGGCAATATTTGTTTGGCTGCTGGTAGTTGTTGTGCTCATTATATGGCTGACAGCCAGGCACGGGCTTCATCCATTTCTTGCACTGCTATTCGGGGCAATTGCGATGGGCTTTCTGGCCGGGTTGGATGGTATTACGATGACCGGAACCATTGCTGAGGGTTTTGGCAATACATTGCAAAGTATCGGGATAGTCATCGCTGCTGGAGCAATCATTGGCGAGTATCTTGACCGTAGTGGTGGTGCCAGGGTGCTTGCAAATAAGATCCTGGAAAAGACAGGTGAAAAAAATGCACCGCTTTCCATGAGTCTGACAGGTTACATTGTATCAATTCCTGTTTTTTGTGATTCGGGTTTCATTGTGCTCTCAGCCCTGAATAAAGCGATCAGTAAACGGACTTCCATTTCTCTTGCGGTACTTGCAGTTGCACTGGCATCAGGATTGTATGCAACCCATGTATTTGTTCCGCCTACACCGGGGCCACTTGCTGCAGCGGCAACACTCGGCGCAGATATCGGCTGGGTATTGATTCTCGGGTTGATTGTATCCGTACCAGTAATGCTTGCGGCCCTGCTATGGGCAAATCTCTATTGCAAACGGTATACAATTGAGTTTAACGATGACTCCCGGCAGCAGCCAAAAGGTGTGGCACCCCCATCGTTTACACTTGCAGTCATCCCTATTATCATTCCGATATTGTTAATTGCATTAAAATCTGTCGCAGAATACCCGACTTATCCATTCGGGGATGGCTGGATTGCCGGTTCATTGATTTTCATGGGCAATCCAATAGTCGCTCTTCTGGCCGGTGCAGTATTAGCATTCCTGATGGTACCTGCATCAGGCGAGGGCCGTATCCGGAATGAATGGCTGGAAGAAGCCCTGAAAAAAGCCGGTATGATAATTTTAATTACAGGGGCTGGCGGAGCCTTCGGTGCGATCCTTCGAGAAACCGATCTGGGTGTTTTTGCTGCTCAATTTGCAGCCATGGGAAATCTCGGGGTTTTGGTTCCATTCCTGATTGCAGCATTTTTGAAATCAGCCCAGGGCTCATCCACGGTTGCCATCATCACTGCTGCAGCTATTTGCGCCCCGATCGTTGAACCACTCGGTTTTGATTCCACGACCGGCCTTGCCATCATTGTATTGGCTATTGGCGCCGGGTCACTTACCGTATCTCATGTCAACGACAGTTATTTCTGGGTTGTTGCCAAATTCTCGGAGATGGATACATCAACTGCGTTAAAAACACATACGATCGCCACCCTGATTATGGGCATAACGGGATTGATTACCTTGCAGTTCATGGCATGGGTGCTGATTTGATGCTGATTGAAATCACGCGGATTGTTTGGTGTGTATTGGTTGCTCTAATCGGATTTGA
>SLKH01000232.1 GCA_007134665.1 Balneolaceae bacterium | reverse complement strand
GGGAGGAGTAAATTCAGGACACATGGCGTTATCCTGAAACAGGTTCAAACACCTGAATTGACCATATTTGTAAACTGTCACTGGTAATAAATATTATCGTGTCAATATAAATGAATGGAGCCATCGGATTAGCCGTTCCGGGATTATCTCGATTTTTCTTGAATGGCTCATTTCAACAGACAAACTCATCCGATGTCTTTCTTCTCTCGTACTCTTACAAGGTCTTAGTACTATTTTTTCTTTCTTCTGCGGCCCCGTTTCTTTTTGTCATTTCCACCTTCAACAGCCTCTTTCAGTTTATCTTTGTCGAGCTGTTTGTTGATCAGAAACTGTTGTGCAATGGAAAGCACATTGTAAACAAGGTAGTACAAGCTTAATCCTGCAGCAAAATTGTTGAAGATAAATAGTAACATGACCGGCATGAAGTACATGAAGATCTTCATATTCGGCCCACCGGATGGCGCTGCGCCGCCACTCATCCCACCGGAAACTTTCATCTGTACAACCATGGATGCTGTCATCAGAAGTACAAATCCAGCAAGCTGATCTCCCAGGAATGGAATAGCGATAGGCAGGTTCAGTATATAATCCGGAGCTGACAGGTCGGATGCCCATAAAAAGTCTTCCTGGCGAAGCAGGATTGAATTCTGAAAATACCGCCAAAGCGTAATTAGGATCGGGAACTGGAGGAGCATCGGAAGGCAGCCGCCAAGCGGGTTTACCTTCGCCTTGCGATACAGTTTAATGGTCTCTTCCTGCTGCTTTTTTGGATTATCCTTGTACTCTTCCTGGATTTCTTTCATTTTCGGCTGCAACTCTTTCATTGCTGCCATACTTTTGAAACTTTTCTTGGTAAGAGGCGCAAGTAAAAGCTTGACAAGCACACCAAAAAGTATAATCAGCAGTCCGAAATTCGTAATCCAGTTGCTGGCATACTCAAAATAGGGGATGATAACCCACCGGACCAGTGGATCTGCGAACCATCGCATCCACGCATAACTGATCTCAACCATATCGAATGCCGTCGGGTGGAAATCGCGTAATTCATAATAGTCGAGCGGCCCGACATATAACTGGTAGGAGAGTGTACCATCAGCAGGTATGGATGATTGAATGGAACTCTGGTAGTGGTACATCGTTGATTGTTCATCAGAGGGTCCATCCACTTCCCCGGAAATCAGTGCTGCTGAAGTTTCAACTTCAGGTTTGATGATCTGTGCAAAAAATTTGGTCTTAGTTGAAACCCAGTCAATCGTACCGTTGATCATCATTTCATCACTGCCCGGCCCGTCAATTTTTAAATCTTCAATGACTCCTCCGGCATAGACATGCGCACCTGCATAAAATCCGTCCTGCGTCCGGTCAAGCTCAGTGAAGTTCAGGCTGGGTTTCCATCCAAAATCCACACTATTCCCGATAATATGCTCCTGAAGCCCCTGGATATTAATATCGAGGTCAATTGCGTATCTGTCGGCATGAAAGGTATAGGTGTATACAATACTACCACCGTTTTCCAGTTCGAGAGCATATTGCAGACTTTCCGACTGGTTACCATTTAATTCAATTGTTCCGGCCGGGGAAATCTGTCTGAACAGAATCTGATCAGTTTCAATATTGTAGTTTTCGCTTGAAAGAAAGCCGAGCACATAAGCAGAACGGGTGGTATCACCGATGAGCTGAACCGGTTGCTGATCCCAGGTATTGTAATTTTGAAACTCATATCTCGATAAACCGGCGCCGAGATTTGTAAAAGTAGCCGTATAGCGGGGTGTTTGAATAACTGTATAGGTGGTGTCGGTGATATCATCCATTCGGAAAATACCGACAGCAGCAGGTGATTCAACTATTTCACCCAACTCCCTCTCGATTCCAGGCAGGTCTTCCAGCAGTTCTCTGTCGGGATCAAAATCCTCCCGTTCTTCAGGAAATTCCTGGTCGAATTCCTGCTCCAGCTGAGCCAGGCTGTCTTGCAATGCACGTTCTTCGCGCTGCCGCTGGAGATCTTCTTCGCTCGGCATGGCCCAGAATGCCCATGCCATCATGATAAAAAATATAAGTATCAGGCCTGTGACTGTATTTCTGTCCAAATCAGTACCTTATTAATTTACTTTCTTTGAGTCGTGAACGGATATATCGGAATGGTTTAGCAGGATACCCCGTAATCGTTTCATCAGGATAAAAACGTCGTTTCGGACGGACTGAGAATCGACATTGGTGTGCTGTATCATGAATACTCCGTGTAAACCGAATTCCTTTTTTCCGAATAAATCGGAAAGAACATGTTGTTGAGTTCTGTAAGCTTCACGAAGCCATCGTTTAATTTTGTTCCTTGTGACAGCTTTACCGAGTTTTTTTTTAACGATAAAACCAATTTGACAACCTTCGGAAGGATCCTCGTAGATTCTGTATCGTAGGTGAACTGACGGAGTTCTGATAACCCGTGATTGTTCGAAAAGTCGCTGGAAATTTTTCCTGCCACGCAAAATTTTTGATCGTGGCAATGACTGATCAGGTTTATCAAGCTGATTTAAACCGCTATTTTGGTCCTTTTTCATCACTAACAGTAAGTTTGTGGCGCCCTTTTGCACGACGGCGGTTTAGCACATCCTTACCACTTTTTGATTTTGATCGCTTTCGAAATCCGTGTTTGTTTGAACGCTTTCGTCTGCTTGGTTGATACGTACGTTTCATAATACTGATGTAATTTATTAAAAAAGATTACTCTCAAATTTTTGATAGACCCGAAATTTAAAAATATTTTCTGTAAATATGAATGAAGATCTCTATAAAAGAATTGCATCAATACCGTCCAGGACAATTCTGATGTAAAATAATCACATCTTTTGAGAGTTTAATAAATTTGAACAGCCAGTGGTGAAATCGTACCTTTAAAGACTGTCAACTAAATTTTTTGGACTTAATTATATGTTAGAGAAAATAAGTACTGTACTCACAAAGATATTTGGCACCAAAAGTGAGCGGGATATTAAAAAAATTCTGCCCATCGTTGAGGAGATCAAATCCTATGAAGATGAGATTAAGGCTTTGACGGATGATGAACTTAAGGGAAAGACTGAATCTTATCGCCAGATGATTCGTGATGCGACCAGTGAACTCGATGATCAAATCAGTGAAATCAAGAGAAAAATGGATAGTAACGATGAATCCATTACTCTTGAGGAGCGCAGAGAGTTGGCAGATATTCTTGATGAACTTGAAGAAGAGTGGCTGGAGGCGGTTGAAGAAGTACTTGAAGAGATCCTTCCTGAAGCATTTGCGGTGCTGAAGGATACCTGTCGCCGATTTGTAGGACAAAAATGGAAAGTGGCCGGTTCTGAAATCGAATGGGATATGATTCCTTATGATGTGCAGCTAATAGGAGCTGTTGCGATGCACCAGGGTAAAATTGCAGAGATGAAAACAGGTGAAGGTAAAACGCTTTCTGCTATCTTTCCTGCTTATCTGAATGCTCTGCCAGGACGTGGTGTGCACGTGGTTACTGTGAATACTTACCTAGCCCAGCGTGATGCCGAGTGGAATGAACCGATTTTCAATTTTCACGGATTAACTGTTGACTGTGTAGACCGGTACGACCCCAATACTGAACTACGGCGAAAAGCGTACAGGGCAGATATTACCTATGGAACCAATAATGAGTTCGGTTTTGATTACCTTCGTGATAATATGGTAATAGACGAGGAACAACTTGTTCAGCGTTTCCATCACTATGCCATCATTGATGAGGTGGATTCCATTCTGATTGACGAAGCGAGAACACCGCTGATTATTTCAGGCCCGGTTCCGCAGGGTTCCGATTCCCAGAAATATGAAGAGATGAAACCACGGGTCGAAGCCCTGGTAAATGCACAGAAAAAACTGGTTGGTGAACTGGTCACTGAAGCAGAAAAACTTCTTGAAGAAGGTAAAACGGATGAAGCAGGCCTGGCACTGTTCAGGGCGGAACGCGGATTCCCGAAGAACAAGAAGTTCAGGAAGCTGATGCAGGATCCTAAAATGCAGAAACTGGTTCGCAGTACAGAAAATATTTACCTGGCTGATAATGCCAAGAACATGCCGATTGTCGATGAGTATCTCTATTATGCCGTTGACATGAAGATGAAGTCGATCGAGATGACCGACAAGGGACGGGAGTTTCTGACAGACCCAAAAGAAGATTCGGACGCTTTCGTAATCCCTGACCTGGGAGTTGCCACATCAGAAATTGAGGAGGATGTAGAGAAGCTCGAGAAAGAGAGAGTTGAGGAGGTAAAATCGAATGCTGAGTTCAGTGAGGACTACAAGAAGAAAAAAATTGAAGAAGCGAAAAAAGAGGTGCAGGAAGAGCGTGAAAAACGGTTCAATGAAATACACCGGCTATTTGCCGAAAGAAGTGACCGGATTCACACGATCAACCAGTTGCTGAAATCATACACCCTGTTTGAAAGGGAAGAAGAGTATATAGTTCAGGATGGCAAGGTTCAGATTGTGGATGAGCATACCGG
>SLKH01000307.1 GCA_007134665.1 Balneolaceae bacterium | reverse complement strand
TGAAAACAGAAAAACTTCTCCCCGGGTTCAAATTCAGCAGTGAGTATTCATTTTTAATACAATTAACCGCATTGATCAGTAAATCAGGAATAAATATAGATAGATAATTGGGGCAGTCAGAATCAGAGCATCAAACCTGTCAAAAAAACCACCATGCCCGGGCAATAAATTTGAGGAATCTTTAACACCCGCCAGCCGTTTCAGCCGGCTCTCGAGAAGATCACCCGCCGGGCCGAATATACTCACCAGTATAACCATCGGAAGAGCGTATATAAATGTGACAGGAAATGGGTCGGCAAGAAGGTAGACGATTATCATCCCTGAAAGTGCCCCTGCAAAACCTGACCAGAACCCCTCCCACGTCTTGTTAGGGCTGATTTTTGGGGCAAGTGGCCGTTTCCCAAAACTCCGGCCACCAAAATAGGCGAACATGTCGTTACCCCAGATCATTAAAATCAATACCAGAGATAACCACAGTCCGGAATGGTTCGGCTCGATCATCCTCACCTCATTGAAAAAATAGAAACCCAAAGGTGCATATAGGCCACAAAAAAGTGTAGCAATCCATCTTTTAGATACGATATGATTGCGAGAAAATAGTGACCATATCATCACTAATATAATTCCTGCAGACAGTGTTGTGATTAACCATCCCGGCATATAGATAACAGTCCACAGGAAAATCCCAATAAGAATGGCAACCGGTGTAATTACCTTATAATTCATCTTCCGAAAAATGCGTACCATTTCAATAAGCACCATAACGGCAATAAATGCTGTGACAACCTGCAAGGCAATCCCTCCAAGCCAGATCACATAAACAAATAGAATAGCAGCCGGCACGCCAAACAGAACCCTGCGCTTCAGTTCACTCAAGACTCCTCCTGGTCATCCTCATTCCAGTCAGTAAACTCCTCATCAATATCATCTATATCAATATTTTCAAGGTCATTTAACGCTTTTCTTGCTTTGGCTTCGAACTCCTTTGGAACATACAGGTAAACCATCGACATTTCACCGATGTTTAGATTGTACGCAGAATCCCTTTTTGAAAGAATATTTGACGGAATTTTTAAATTAGAGAGATAGTTTTTAGCTAACGCTATCTCATATTCCGTACCTCTCTCCATGACACAAACCCAATTATCAATATCTCCTGGCCCCGGGCCGTCAAAAAATCCCATTTGCATTCTTTTTTTGAAACTGTTTATATAACATGTTGATCAATAAAATTGATAACACAACACTTAATAATAACATCCAAATTGGCGGCGCCGTTTCAGGCGACATTTCAGCAAATGCCAGTTCAGGGTAATACGTTCCAAGAAGTACCGCACTCCCATTATTTATAAAGTGCGCAATGATTGCAGGTATGAGGCTGCCGCTTAGCCAGGTTACAAGTGCCAGAAGAATTCCAAGTGTGGCCAGTGGAAGCAAATTTGTCAGTTGCAGGTGAAATAGCCCAAACAGTAATCCGGAAACAAGGATAGCAGGCCACACACCCCAACTCTTTTCAAATGCACTCTGAACATACCCCCTGAACATTATTTCTTCACAAATGGCTGGTACAAGAGCTATATTAATCAGCCCCATAAGTAGAACCCCGTCACTGGTAAGAAAGCCTTCAATCATTTCATATTGTGATTGTTGCATTTCGGAGAAAAACTCCGGTGCAGGCAGCAGAGAGTTAAAATAACCGATATACCAAACAGTTGGCTGCACCACAATAAAAAGCAGTGCTGTCAGGCCGACCATCACACCTGTATTCTTATATTTTTTAAAACGCAGAAATGATGCTCTCTCCGATTTGGATACATGCAGGCCGGCCATCAGATATGATGCAAGACCAAGAAACAGAATCTGGCCGGTACTATTCCCTATAAAAAGCAGATCCAGCCGCTCCATAAGCAATTCTGTCGGATCAGTAACCGAATCAAAACCGCCGGTGAAATAGAACAGAGCAATCGAGACAATGGTCGCAGTTATTTGAAACAAGACAAATGCGGCAACAATCCAAAGCATCGCCATTGCCCAGTGGCGGAAACCGTTTCGTTCTACCCAGGGCCTGCCGCCTTGCAGTGGGCTGTTTGAAAAAGAGTTATCTTGTAGTTTCATTAAGTTTGATTAGAAAACCTCTTCCTCTTTAGCCGCAAATAGTTTTACTCCGAGCATTCCGGTCAGAAGGTTCAAAAGTCCTGTAACCGGTATTCCCAGAAAGAGTTGTTGAATAAATGTTGAGTCCTGCAGGCCGGCAGCCATCTGATCGATCATCTGATCCCTGGTATCCGCTGGGAGATCCATGGCTTCGATATTTGCTACAACACTTTCAACAAGTTTTTGTGTATAATCAGGGTCAACCATTAACCACAGTTCATTTAGAACCGCACTGAATACTGCGATTATGGCACCGGTAAAAAAACCGATCAATGCCCCTTTTCCGAGTTTTAAATGTGGTGATACATCTTTCGTGAAATGCCATACAGCAATCAATCCGCCAACACAGGTGGCAAGACAGACGACAACACCGCTTAACATTAACGGGCTGAACATACTGCCTGTGGGTTCGGATCCAATCTGTATGTAACCAAATGCAATATTTATGATGAATCCAACAAAAGCAAAGATACCGCCTACAAGCAGAACAGAAGGCCAGTAGTTATCATCTTCTGATGAAGGTTGATCACGATAAAGTGAATCAGAATGTTCCATAAAGTTATAATGTCATTTTTTATTGAACTGATCTGCAATCATACAAACGAGTGCAACTCCAAGTATAATACCCAAAAAAAATCGAGAGAAATTTGAACTGTTCCAAATAGATAACTGACCTGCCGAATAGTCAATAACCTGTAAAGCAACAGAGATTGACAAGAGCAAACCAGGCCATCGTTTCTCTCTGGTAACATTTGTAAGATACGGAACCATCAGCCATGCTGCCAAAAGACCACTAAAAATCCCAAAACAGCGGGTATTTACAGCCATAGGCACATCATAGATATGAAATGAACGGTCTTGCATTTGATGACATATACCATAAAATACCCGATAATTCCAGTCAGAATAATCAAGATGCCGGTCCCAGATTCCATTTCCAAGTGAGATCACGAAGAGAAAAATCAGCCCTGCAAGGATTGAAAAGTAGAGAAGTTTATACCTCATTTGGATTGTTTATCCGCTTCAAACGGTTCAGAAAGTTTTCCGGAGCACGGCATGGCCGGCGGGTTTCTGCATCAGAAAATGCAAGTGTTACTTTCCCTAAAACGTGAGGTTGTTCCGACCGTTCAGTAAATACTTTATAATACGTATAGAGGCGAACCAGCGGCAATTCAAAGATAAATACTTTTACTTCCACAGTCTCATCGTAATATATTGGTGATTTATATTCGAGGGCTGCATCAACCACAGGAAGCATGATTCCTTCCTCTTCCATTTTTTTATATGGAAGTCCAAGTTCACGGATCATTTCAGTTCTTGAAGCTTCGAAATAGTCAAGATAGCGACCATAATATACATATCCCATTTTGTCGGTTTCGCCATACCTGCTGCGAAGCATATGTGAATATGTAAAGACCGGATTATGTTCAGGGAAACGAATCATCAGTGATCAATTATCCTGGCTCGTATCACCCTGTTTTTTTTCAGTCCATTGACCCATTCCGGAGTATTTCTCAATTCTTGATTCTACCAGCTTGTCAGGTTTAAGCTTACTCAATCGGCCCAGGCTTTCAAGCAACTGCTTTTTTAAAGCTTCTGATGCTGCATTCCAATCGCGATGAGCTCCGCCCAGCGGTTCAGGAATTACACCTTCAATAATTTTTAATTCTTTCAGGTCATTGGCTGTCAGTTTTAACTCAGAAGCTGCCTGTTCCTTATAATCCCATGTTTTCCAGAGTATAGACGAACAGGATTCAGGTGAGATTACAGAATACCAGGTATTTTCCATCATATAGACTTCATTTCCCATCCCGATACCTATAGCTCCTCCGCTTGCTCCCTCTCCGATCACCACCGAGATTATCGGGACCTTCAGTGTCGCCATCAATTTCAGGTTTTTTGCAATAGCTTCAGCCTGCCCTCTCTCCTCTGCCTCCAGTCCCGGAAAAGCCCCGGGAGTGTCCAGCAGGGTAACAACAGGAACCTTAAATTTTTCTGCCAGTTTCATCAAGCGAAACGCTTTTCGGTATCCTTCAGGATTCGCCATTCCAAAATTCCGATATTTTCGGTCTTTGGTATCCCTTCCTTTTTGATGTCCGATAATCATAACTGACCGGCCGTCGATCGTGGCGAATCCACCAATCATAGCCTTGTCATCGGCAAAGTAACGGTCTCCATGAAGCTCGACAAAATTTTCTGTTATATGATGGATATAATCGAGCGTATATGGACGTTCCGGATGCCGGGCCAGTTGCACCCGCTGCCACCGTGTCAGGTTTGTGAAAATCGACTTCCTCAGCTGATCCGCTTTCTCTTTTAATCGATCGAGCTCCGGTTTCAGCACTTCATCATCCACCGATAATGTCTGAAGTTCATCTATTTTCTTTTCCAGGTCGGCAATTGGTTTTTCAAAATCAAGATATTGCATAGTTCGTTAGATTCTGTTAGATCAATTCACAATATACAAATGATTCACTTTTTGAACATTGGGTTAATTATGCACTGTTTTGATAGCAGGAATATGCCATATCATGTTTCATCAAGCCTGACATTTATTCTTTGATATCCATTCTTTCTGCAAAATAATCACAGAAATCACGCATGTCTCCACTGATTCTCTCATCATCAATAGATCGCTCCAGGGTATCAGCCATGGTCACAAGTGTTTGATGGAAAAATATTTTCATCTCATCCACCGTCATCTGACGGGTCCATAAATCCAGGCGAAGGGTGTCTTTTCTGTGATGATCCCAAAGCGATAAGATCATCGAACGGCATTCGGTTTCTTCCGAACCCGGATCATCTGTCGCATTCCAAATAATTTTTTCCGGAATATTTTCTTTATCGAGTTCAACAGTAATATTGATTTCTTTCTTTTGATCAGCCATCTGATTCAATTTGTAGTTTGCAATTTTTTCTCAACGTCTCGAGCACTTCAGTAAAATCCCCGGGAAGGCGCGAATCGAACTCCATATATTTCTGTTTTCCCGGATGATAGAAACCCAGGGTTTTTGCATGTAGTGCCTGTCTTGGAAGTATTTTAAATAACTTCTGAAACATGGTTTTTCGACTGCCGGTATTTTGTCCATATCGAACTGAATCACCCCCATAGGTCGGATCACCGAAAACATAATATCCTTCATGTTGCATATGAACACGTATCTGGTGGGTTCTGCCGGTTTCAAGCCTGATTTCGACCAGGGCAAGAAAGTCAAAGTATTCCAGAACCCTGAAATGCGTCACAGCCGATTTCCCCTGTGTTCCGGGTAAAACCGTCATAATTTTCCGGTCTTGCGGAGAACGGCCGATATTCCCCTTGATGGTTCCTTCTTTTGGTGGTTTGCCCCAGACAATCGCCCAATAGGTTCGGTCTACATCTTTTTTGGCAAACTGCTTACTCAAACGCGAATGTACTTCATCATTTTTTGCCACGACCAGCAATCCGCTTGTGTCTTTATCAAGGCGATGCACAATTCCCGGCCTCAATGTTTCCTGATCCACACTCGACAGGTTTTGATTTGTGTGATATAACAGCCCGTTTACCAGTGTTCCCTCCCAGTTTCCGTAGGCCGGATGAACCACCATGTCCGGATCTTTATTTACAATGAGCAGATCTTCATCTTCATAGACGATATCCAGATCCATTTTTTCCGGCCTGGCTAACGGGGGCGGTGGTTTAGGCAGGCTGATTTCAATAATATCTTCCGGCTGCATGATATATGAAGGCTTTTCTCGCTTGCCATTAACAAGAACATGACCTTCTTTAATTGCTTTTTGAACCTTGGATCTGCTTGCATTTTGTACAAATGAGGTAATGTACTTATCAAGCCTGATATCCGTATGCTGCCCTTTTGGTACTTGCAGCATATATTCAGTCTTATCCGGATTTTCTCTTTCTACCAGCATGAACACAAGATAACCATTTCGACCTCCTCAATTAAAATTCTTTTTCTGACACCGAAAAGTGCTTACTCTCTCAAAAAGATCCATTTCAATCTGATTTTTAATAAAAACTCATTGACATACAATCTTAAATACGTTAATTGACACAACTCTTTTAACCTTGCAACTTACTGATATTATTAAAATTAATATCATAAATGACTCAAGGATATCCACTTTCAAATTAATTTAAAAATTATTGTAAGGATTTCACTTCAGACCGATCATACATAATGAGACTGATTCATAAAGAGAGCCGAGACTTGAACGCTAATGAATGCATTATAGGTTTTCCATCAGAAAAATCAGTTTCCATATTTCAGGAGATTAGAAGAGAGTATAATGATTGGTTAATCAAGAGAGAGTCATAACATACCGTCAGCAGGATTTTCCTGCTGACGGTTTTTTTATTAAAACATGCCTCTGTCATTTTCAATTCTTTTTGCATTCACGATTATCTTCATATCATGCAGATGATTATTTTCGGCAATAAATGAAATGATCAAATAGTCAGAATAGGTTCTTACATCCATAAATCAATTTCATGATCCAAACACTCTATATCAAAGATTATGCACTGATAGATGAACTTGAAGTCACTTTCAAAAAAGGCCTGAATATACTGACAGGCCAAACCGGTGCCGGTAAATCGATTATCATCGGTGCGCTGAATATGATTCTGGGAGAGAGAGCAGATACCGAAGTAATTCGCCAGGGGACATCCAAAGCCATTTGTGAAGCAGTCATTACAGCCTGCCTGAACGATGAAATCATGCAAATACTGTCGGATCATGCTGTTGATTACAGAGATCATTTGATTTTACGGCGCGAGATCAGTGAAACAGGCAGTCGTGCTTTTATTAATGATACACCGGTCACAATTACTGTACTGAAAAAAGTTGGAGATTACCTGGTCGACCTGCATGGTCAGCATGATCATCAGTTTTTGCTGAATGAAGAGAATCACCGGGATGTAATTGATCAGCATGAACCCGTCAAGCCTGTACTGAAGCAGTACCTTGAAGAATTTCATGAAATGTCGGTATTGAAACGGGAAATCAGAAGGTTAAAACAGAAAGAGAGTGAGTTAAAAGAGAAAACTGAACTATATCAATTTCAGGTCAATGAACTTGAAAACCTTCAACTTGATCCGGATGAAGAGGAAATCATTGATGCTGAAATGAAGCTTCTTGACAATGCCGAAGAGCTTGACCAGAAGGCCGCTGCTATTTCAGAATTAGGAGACGGTGAGGAAGTTAATCTGATAGATCTGTTGAATTCCATTAAAATTCACCTCGAGGATTTGTCCAGGATTGAACCTGAATTCTCCAATTATCTCGAAGAAGTCAACAGTGCAAGAATCAGCATCCAGGAGGCAATACAGTTTACCGAAAGATACCGCAACGGAATTGAATTTAATCCCGGGCGACTTGAGCAGCTTAGACAAAGGCAATCCGAACTGAATCGTATCCAAAAAAAGTATGGGAAGACGATTCCGGAACTCATCACCTATCTGAATGAAATACAAAAAGAGCTGAATCTTGCTGAGAATTTTGATAATGAGATTGAAAAAATTGAGTTTAGAATCCATGAGAAAACGGAACATCTCCGAAAGAAGGCTATTGATCTTCATCAGGTTCGAATTGATACAGGGAAAAAATTGTCAGATGCCATTGAAGAGCAGTTAAAACACCTCGGAATTGATAGCCCAACATTCAGGGTTCGTGTTGACTGGCTTCAAAGTGATAAAGGCTGGCTGGTTATAGACAAATACAAGGTTGATTGCACTTCTGCAGGTGCTGACTCAATAAGGTTTTTTATCTCAACCAATAAAGGAGAAGAGCCCAAACCTCTTTCCAGGATTGCATCCGGAGGAGAAATCAGCCGTGTTATGCTTGCCTTAAAATCAATCCTTGCAAGTGAACAACAACTTCCTGTCATGATATTTGACGAAATTGATACCGGTATCAGTGGGCATGTATCTGAAAAGGTAGGTAAAATAATGCGGGAACTTTCTGCACATTGCCAGATCATTGCCATAACTCATCAGCCACAGATTGCAAGTCAGGCACACCACCATTACCGTGTAGAGAAAAGAGAACTTGAAGACCGAACGGTTTCTCTAATAACAGCACTTAATGAACAGGAACATATCCGGGAAGTTGCAGGCTTGATGAGCGGAGAACAGATTACCGATTCTGCCATGAACAGTGCCAAAGAATTGATCGAAAAGAGTAAATATCATAATTGACAGAACTATACCAGTTGGTATATAAAGGTGGTTAAATGTTTCAGGTTAAGAATCAGTTATCAGACAGGGTGAACCTTGGGATCATATTCTCAAGAGGAGTTTCCGTCAACCAGCAGCTTGGGAAGCTGGACTCCTCACTGGAAGAATTGATCAGATCAGGAAACCAACCGTTAGGTATCAAAGAAGATGAATTCCGGATGGCTGCAAGAGACATGCTCAGGATGATATCTGAAGAGGTTGAACTTTTATACCGTTAGATTACCTTTAACCTGAGTTCAATCATAATTCATTAAAAATACACTACCCTCCTCTGTTGAGCTTAAGATAAATTTAAATATCAAGCCTTATTGACAAACGTACATTCGCCACGAAGCCGTGAGGACTCAAAGTTATCACGAAGATTATCTACTTGATTTTATTAATCTTCGTGCGTCTTGGTGACTTTGTGCCCTCGTGGTAAAAAATTTGGCCTGTATATTTGTTTATGTATTTCCTAATAGCCTCTGTTTAGAAGGGGACTTTTTAACTTCAAAAAAGACAATATTAATCGAACTCAGGTTCTCACATAAACCGGTCAAATATCTCTGCCGGATGAAAAGCTTCTGCTCCTGTTCCATCAGAAATCTGGTGGCGGCAGGAAAAACCCGGAGCGCATATCAATTCTCTGCGGTTCAGTTTTTGGATTTCAGGAAATAACACTTTCTCCCCGATATCCATGGATACTTCGTAGCGGTCGTGTGCATACCCAAAGCTCCCGGCCATTCCGCAGCAGCCTGTCTGTAAATCTCTGGACTCAAATCCACACATTTGCAAAAGATCCATTAAAGGCCCGTTACCGACCAACGCTTTTGTATGGCAGTGGCCATGTAAAGATATTCTCCTATTTCCCGGGTTTACTTTTACTAAATCTTCCGGATGTTCATTAAAATGACGGAGTAAAAACTCTTCAAAAAGCCAGCTGTTATCCGCAACACGGTGTGCTGTCTTCAACTGATCATCAGAACATAAATCAAGGTATTCATCACGTATTGTTAACAACTCAGATGGTTCAAGGCCCACAACCGGTATATCAGCACTGACAATTTTATCAAATATTTTGATGTTTTGATCACAAATCTCTTTCACCTGGCCCAAAAGTCCCAGTGAAATCTGGGGACGGCCGGATACTTTAACACCCGGCACCATAACATCATAACCGAGTTTATTCAATATCCTGCATGCAGATTTTGCAATATCAGGATCATGATAATCAGTAAAAAGATCTACAAACAGAGCTGCTTTTTTTCTGGTTCCCCGATCAAATTCCTGACGATTATCTTTAAACCAGGAACGAAAGGTTTGATGGGCAAATACCGGTAAGATTCTTCTTGCATCGATCCCCGCGATCTCCTGCATCATGAACCTGACAGAGCGGCGCTTCAGCATAAAATTTACCAGCGGTGCAAACGCAGATGCCAGGGGGTAGAACTTGTCAGGCTCACCAAACATTCGGGTTAAGAGCGGATAACCGTTCTTTTTATGCCATCCGTTCAAAAATTCAGCTTTCATCCTGGCCATATCTACATTTGCAGGGCACTCACTTTTGCAGGCTTTGCAACTCAGACACAGTTCAAGGCCTTTTTTAATTTCTTCAGATGAGAAGCCGTTCGTCTTTTTTTCTTTAAATATTTGCCTGAAAAGATTTGAACGGCCACGTGTACTATCAATTTCATTCAGAGTTGAATGATACGACGGACACATCGTGCCACCGCTTTCAGGGAGTTTTCTGCAGGCTCCCGCACCATTACACTGCTCCAATGCCTGTGCAAATCCACCTTCCCGCCTCCATTTAAACACGGTATCTGATATCGTCAACAAATTTTCCGGACTTTTCCGAAGATCACTGTCCATCGGTTTAGCATCCAGAATTTTACCTGGATTAAACCGGTAATGCTGATCCCACAACAGTTTAACTGCCCTGAGCAGCGGCATCATTTCATTTCCAAGAATTTTATTGATAAACGGTGCCCGGGCTCTTCCGTCTCCATGTTCTCCGCTTAGTGAACCTCTGTATTTGGCAACGAGACCGGCCACATCTTCTGCCATTCGCTTCATCTTTTCAACACCTTCCCTGGTTGTGATATCAATTACGGGCCGCAAATGAAGCTCTCCTACCGATGCATGAGCATAGAAAACACAATGGGTTTCATATTTTTTTAATAGCTCCTGGAAATCACGTACATAAGCCGGCAGGTCTGTAACACGTACGGCCGTATCCTCAACAAATGTAGGTGATTGAGAATCCTTGCCAAGCCCCATCAAAAGGCCTAAGCCGGCTTTGCGTACCTCCCAGACCCGGTTGATCAGGATTTCATCTGCAATAACAGGGAAAGTATATCCAAGCTTCTTCTGTTGTAACACATCAGTGAGCTGCCAGGCTTTTTCCTGCAGGCCGGCCAGGTCACGTCCTTCGAATTGTATGATCAACAGACATTTTGGTTCACCTTCCAGAAAGAACCGATTTTTTTTCTGCTCGATATTTCCTTTCGTTGCATTCAGAATAATATCATCAACCAGTTCTACAGCCGAAGGATCAAACTTAACAGCCTCAACAGCAGCTTCCATTGCCTGGTTCAGGCTCTCAAACTGGGGGATCACTAACAATCTGTACGGGTCAACAGGAACCAGCTTCAGTTTGGCAGATACCGTCATGGCTAATGTCCCTTCACTGCCGCATAACAGTTCTGCAAGATTAAACGGGCGCCCGCCCGGAGTTATCGGTTCCATTTCACACAACCGGTCGAGGGCATACCCGGTGTTTCTTCTTATAATCTCCGGATGGGGATAGGCCGCAAGTATCCGGTCCCTGTTATCCTTCAGTAGACGAAGCATACCGCGATATATTCGCCCTTCAAGATTGGTCAATTTGCACTTATCATCCAGCTCATTTGCAGTAAGAGGTTTAAAAACCGTGACAGTTCCATCACTCAGTACGGCTTCAATCTCAAGAACATTTTCGCGGGTGGTTTTGTGTTTGATGGAAAATGCACCACAGGAATTATTACCGATCATGCCACCGATCATACATCGATTCGTGGTAGCGGTATCCGGCCCGAACTGTAAACCGTACCTGGAAATTTCCCTGTTGAGAGTGTCGCGAATCACTCCGGGTTGCACATGAGCAATATTCTTATCCCGATCAATATGCAGAATATCCCTCAAATAACGGGATGTATCCATAATGATACCATTTCCGGTTGTCTGGCCAGCCAGGCTGGTTCCGGCACTCCTCGCTGTGATCGTGAAATCTTTTGTCATCGATAACTTTACAAGTTTTGATATATCTTCAACCGATGACGGGAAAGTAACCCCGGATGGAAGTTCCTCATACATGGAGGCGTCGTTCGCATAGAGGCGACGAGTCAGTTTATCTGTATATATTTGGGGCATAGTGAATTTATTTGCGTCAAATGTAGCGGTTACTGCATTCCCCCGCAACCGCACACTTTCGGGTCTGCACTATTATTTATGAAATCAGGATTCTGCCTGGTTTTTTATCCCAAAAAAGTCGTCAGACCTTTTTTTCACCGAACGCTATCAGTGCCGACGATCACGCCGGGATCATTGTCCCAATGCTATTTTGGGTTTATTTTCTTCAGAATTTCATCAGCAATGGAAAGAGAAGCGGTTGCAGCCGGACTTGGAGCATTTAATACATGAATTTCCCTTTCTTTTATTTCAAAATGAAAATCATCGAGTATTTCTCCATTCGGTTTTAATGCCATGGCACGAACTCCCGCAGGAGATTCTTTCAGGTGTTCCAGCCGGATTCCGGGAATCAGCTTTTGTAATTGACCGACAAAAGCCTGTTTTGAAAACGAACGATAATATTCATTCAAACCCATTTGCCAATGTTTACCTGCAAGCTTCCAGAAACCAGGAAAGTTGACGGTTTCAATCGTATCAGACAGATCAAATGATAATTTATCATACCCTTCTCTCTTAAATGCAAATACTGCATTCGGCCCACACTCCACACCACCATTTGCCATCCGTGTAAAATGAACTCCCAGAAATGGGAATGATGGGTTGGGAAGCGGATAAATGAGTCCGCGCACCCAGGATTCAACAACCGGTGTAAGTTTATAATACTCGCCCCGAAATGGTACAATTTGAATATCTGACTTTAAACCGGCTGAATTTGCAACACGATCACTATGCAATCCTGCACACCCGATAAAATACCCTGCCCGATATACAGATGAATTGGTTCTGACAACGACAGATTTTCCCCGATCATAAATCCCTTCCACTTTTTCATTAAACCTGAGTGAACCGCCTTTCTCCTTTATAAGTCGCTCAAACGCTTTGCAAACCCCTGTAAAGTCGACAATACCAGCACAGGGTACATGCAATGCTTTAATACCGGCGGAGTATGGCTCAATCTCGCGAATTTCTTTCTCCCCAATCATCGTCAATCCTTCAATCCCGTTTTCAAGCCCGCGATGATATATTTTCTGCAACCGGGGTAATTCCTCCTCATCAGTTGCTACAATTATTTTACCGCATAAATCGAAAGTGACATCTTGTTCCCTGCAAAAATCAACGAGCTGATGCCTGCCATCAATACAATTCCTGGCTCTGTAACTTTCAGGCTTGTAATAGATACCAGAATGGATAACACCTGAGTTATGGCCGGTTTGATGGGCAGCTACCCGATCCTCCTTTTCAAGAATAAGGACATTTGCATCCGGATATTTAGTCAGCAACTTATAGGTTACCGATAAACCCACAATTCCGGCACCTGCAACTACAAAATCGTAAATCATGTAAGAAGGTAAACTTCAGTGATATTATTTTAATAGCTAATATATGAATTCCGATACTTGAA
The DNA here is from genome assembly GCA_007134665.1 of Balneolaceae bacterium. Taxonomy (GTDB): domain Bacteria; phylum Bacteroidota; class Rhodothermia; order Balneolales; family Balneolaceae; genus SKRC01. Next base: position 2,931 of record SLKH01000307.1, on the reverse strand, counting down.
TCAGAAAACATAACAACCAAACCATCATACCGTTAACAGATATTAGTAAGACATTCAAATTTCTGATTGAATAATGTTATCTTTAAGTTTTGATACGAATAATTCGGTTTGACTCATGAAAAAGCTTTTGATTCTTCTATTTGGTTTTTTATTCATCATATCCTGTTCGCGTGATGGCGGTCAGCAGCCCCAGGAACTCCAGCATTCACAGATGATGAATGACATCGACCATGCTGCAGTTATTGAAAGTGCAACATTCACCGATCTCGACGGAAATGAAGTTTCATTGGAGAATTATCGTGGTAAAGTACTGGTAATCGACTTTTGGGAAACCTGGTGTGGGCCGTGCTTACAGGTTTTCCCCTCACTTCAGGAACTGGTTGAAGAATATCCTGAAGATTTTGCAGTACTGGCCATTACACTTGGAATGATGGAGGGCCCCGAAGAAGCCAGGGCATTCAAGGAAGAGCATGATTATGATTTTTATTTCTTGTACGATGCTCACAATGTATCTGACCAATTGGGCATTTTCAGTATCCCGTTTAAAATGTATGTGGATCCTGAAGGGAATTTGATTAAGCATGAAATAGGGTCACGGGGACGTGAAGGAGACTATAACAGTGCAAAAGAAGTGATTTCCCAATACATTCAATGAAATGCATTGTTTTCCCCGGATAACCGAACAATTCTCAGATGGAATTTGTTGATTACCCAAAGAATTTAACCGCTAAATATATACAGTAACTATAGATTTATGCCACAAGTTGAAAAATTACCTTACAAAGTAAAAGATATTTCACTGGCTGATTACGGCCGAAAGGAGATTCGCCTGGCTGAGGCCGAAATGCCGGGGTTGATGGCTCTCAGGGAAGAATACGGAGAGAAAAAGCCGTTAAAAGGGGCACGTATTGCCGGCTGCCTCCATATGACAATTCAGACCGCTGTATTGATAGAAACCCTGCTTGAACTGGGAGCTGACGTCCAGTGGTCTTCCTGTAATATCTATTCTACACAAGATCATGCTGCGGCTGCAATAGCTGCCACGGGCTGCCCTGTTTATGCCTGGAAAGGGATGACAGAAGAGGAATATAACTGGTGTATTGAGCAGACCCTTATTTTTGAAGATGGCAAGCCACTGAATATGATCCTGGATGATGGCGGTGACCTGACAAATATGGTGCTCGACCAGTATCCTGAACTGAATGAAGGAATACGCGGTATTTCAGAAGAAACCACAACCGGCGTTCTCCGATTATACGACAGAATGAAAAATGGCACTCTGCCGATTCCTGCAATCAATGTCAACGATTCTGTAACCAAATCGAAATTTGATAACAAGTATGGCTGCCGTGAATCATGTGTAGATGCTATCCGAAGGGCGACGGACGTAATGATGGCCGGTAAAGTTGCTGTCGTTGCAGGATATGGTGATGTTGGCAAGGGGTCCGCCGCTTCACTCAGAGGAGCCGGTGCCCGTGTAATTGTTACAGAAATTGACCCGATTTGTGCACTACAGGCGGCAATGGATGGATACGAAGTAAAAAAAATGAAAGATGCGGTAAAAGAAGCCGATATTGTTGTTACTGCAACCGGGAACAAAGACATCATTACCGGTGAGCATTTCAGAATAATGAAAGACAAGACGATAGTCGGAAATATCGGCCACTTTGATAACGAGATCGATGTGAAATGGCTGAAAGAGAATTCTGAAGAGGATAATATTAAAGCCCAGGTTGATCTGTATCGCCTTGAAGACGGCAAGGAAATAATCCTACTTTCACAAGGCCGCCTGATGAACCTTGGCAATGCAACCGGTCATCCAAGTTTTGTGATGAGTAACAGTTTCACAAATCAGACCTTAGCACAGATAGCACTCTGGAACGATGATTTCGAAATAGGTGTGCACGTACTTCCCAAAAATCTCGATGAGAAAGTTGCCAGGCTGCATCTCAAAAAAATTGGAGTTCAGATTGATGAGCTGACTGAAGAACAATCTGAGTATATCGGAGTACCCAAAGAGGGGCCGTTCAAGCCGGATCATTACAGGTATTGATCGGCCATAGATACTGACTGGTTTTTAATATAGTTCTGAAATTCAGCCCGGAAACAGTTTTCCGGGCTTTTTTTGTGCATCCAGGTTCGAATATTTACGTAGCAGTATACGATTGTTGATGCGCGATTAAAATTCCACCGGAACCCGAATGGGCAAATTGAAGCCGTCGTACTTCATAAGGCAGATCAAGCGATCAGTTCTTCAAAAATTGATTAAGTTCCGTTGTTCTGAAACCTGAAAAGCCACTATCCCAGTTAACTGAACCCACTGACAATTATGACCGAAACCCACCGCAGCTACAACCGGCAGGCTCAAAACTATGAAAGGCGCTGGAAATCTTATCTCAGTCACACTCATCATGAATTTCTGCAGAGAATTGCCGTCTATGAAGGAGACCGTTTACTCGACACAAGTTGTGGCACAGGTTTGCTGGCAGGCGAGTTGATTGAGAATCAATTGCCATTCGGTTCACTCCATTTAAATGATATCTCCGAGAATATGATAGCTATTGCAAAGGACCGTTTACCGGATCAGGCCAATATACATTATTCGCAATTGCCTGCAGATCAACTGGAACAACTGAATGACACATTTGAACAGATTTTTTGTCTGAATGCCTTTCATCATTATGAAAACCAAATCAAAGTGGTTAAAAACTTTTACCAGTTATTACGGAAAGGCGGAAAAGCCGTTATTCTTGACTGGAACCGGGTGGGGCTGTTCCGGCCAATTAATCGTATCATCAATAAGGTAGTGCCGGAGATAATCGACACCCGCTCTGACCGGGAAATGACAAATCTATTGTCAGATGCCGGATTCAGGATTTCAAAAACAGAATCCTGGGCATACCGATATTGGAGGTTTTATTTTATTGAGGG
>SLKH01000286.1 GCA_007134665.1 Balneolaceae bacterium | reverse complement strand
GGTAAAATTCCTGATTCAATTGTTTATATCGCACAAAAGATCGGTGCGGCCGCAATCCTGAAAGCCGGCGGCGCTCAGGCCATTGCAGCTATGGCTTTTGGAACTGAATCAGTTCCGAAGGTTGATAAAATTTTTGGCCCCGGCAACCAATATGTTACTGCAGCAAAAATGATTCTGCAGAATAGCGACGCCATAGTAGCAATCGATCTTCCTGCCGGCCCATCTGAAGTACTTGTGATAGCGGATAAAAATGCGGATCCTGAGTTTGTTGCAGCCGACCTGCTCTCACAGGCTGAGCATGGAGAAGACAGCCAGGTTGTACTGGTTGCAATTGATGGATTTGATTCGGAACTCCTTGAAAAGCACCTGAACTCTCAACTGAAACGGCTCACCAGGTCCGGGATAGCCGAAGCAGCACTTGCACACAGTTTTATTCTCAGTGTGAATAACATGAATGAGGCTATTGAATTTTCTAATCATTATGCCCCCGAGCATCTGATAATTAATAGTAATGAAGCTGAATCACTGATTGATCAAATCCAAAATGCAGGCTCGGTATTTCTCGGAGCTAATACCCCGGAAAGCCTCGGCGATTATGCATCCGGAACCAATCATACTCTTCCGACTTACGGATATGCCCGGATGTATAGCGGAGTTTCACTGAACAGTTTCCAAAAAAATATCACAATTCAACAGGCCACACCGGAAGGATTACGATCCCTCGGGCCCACCGTTGAAAAACTTGCAGATATGGAAGGACTTGATGCACACAAAAACGCAGTTTCAATCCGATTAAAAAAACTTGATCCATAAACGACCGGTAAATCAATCGATTTTACCAGATAAACTGATTCTAAAATGTCAAAGATAGATAATATCGATTCATTCGTGCGTCCGAATATCCGTGACCTCAAGCCCTACAGAAGTGCACGCGACGATTTCGATAAAGGTTTATTGCTTGATGCCAACGAAAACTCTCTTGGTTCCCCCGTTCGAAACCAGCTCAATCTTCACAGATATCCAACTCCGGCGCATGATGAGCTCAGGCAAAAAATTGCCGGTTACAGGCATGTTCTAAGAGAAAATGTATTTATAGGTGTTGGCAGTGATGAGGCGATTGACCTTCTGATTCGAATATTTTGTGAACCGGGAAAAGATTCCATTCTCATTACTCCTCCGACTTATGGTATGTACAAGGTATCAGCCGGTATCAATAATGTGAGTGTGGTGGAGTCGAACCTGACGGCCGATTTCCAGCTTGATGTGACAGATATCCTGAATAAGGCCAGCGAACATACGAAGATCCTCTTTTTGTGCTCACCCAATAATCCCACAGCAAATGACCTGAAGCGAACAGATTTGTTAAAGTTGGTGGAATTGTTTCCCGGTATCATTGTGGTCGATGAGGCGTATATAGACTTCAGCGGGCAGGAATCAATGGCTGAAGTAGTTCCACAATATCAAAACCTCGTAGTCCTTCAAACATTTTCTAAAGCATTTGGCCTGGCAGGAATACGGCTGGGAACAGCTATTTCGAGCCCGGCTATCATCCGCTACCTAATGAAGGTAAAAGCTCCATATAATGTAAATAAACTTACTGCAGACATTGCACTGAAAGCATTCGACCACCTTGACCTTGTTGAATTCAATATTGACAAGATTCGGGAAGAGAGAGACTACATCATGGAACAGCTTCATTACGCTCCGGACGTTGAGAAAGTGTATCCATCTGATGCCAATTTCATCCTGTTCAGAATTAAAGATGCCCTTCGGGTTTACCATCAACTTGCTGAAAAAGGGATCATTGTTCGATACCGTGGAAATGAACCCGGTTGTGAAAATTGCCTGCGTGTTACAGTAGGAATTCCTGACGAAAATATCCGTTTCCTGAAAACCCTTAAAGAAATCATATCATGAAAATCTGGATAAATTATCAATCTCTGACTGCCCAATCAGATGAACTGCTCTGGCCGGGAGCACTTTATGGTTTGAGGAGATTGATTGATATGAATTATCTGCCCGGGTGTGATGAATCAAATCTTTCCGTACAGCAAAAAAATCTCTTGAAAAACGAGCGGATTGAATTTTCCGGTTTTACAAAATCTGAAGCTGAAGCTTTGATTCAGTTGAATACGAAAGAAGGACAGATCGTACTGGAAATAGATGGTGAACCAGCAGCATCAGGGTACGATTGGATTGAGCTGACTCGCACATTTCTTTTTCCGGAGAGAAAAATTTCTCATCACCGAAAAACTGCAGAAACCGATATCACAATAAACCTCAACCTGGACGGCACCGGAAAAAATAACATCCGTACCGGGTTGAATTTTTTCGACCATATGCTTGAACAGATTGCCCGCCACGGGCTAATCGACCTGCAAATCGATTGTAAAGGTGATCTTGACATCGATGAACACCATACTATTGAAGACGTTGCCATAACGCTTGGTGAAGCACTTTATAAAATATGCGGTACTGATAAAACGGGAATTCAGCGTTACGGCTTTCTGTTAGCCATGGACGAATCGCAGGCGGAAGTAGCTATCGACCTCTCGAACAGGCCTTACCTGGTTTGGAATGCCGAATTCAACCGGGAGTATGTCGGTGATTTTCCTCTGGAAATGGCTGAACATTTTTTCCATACACTTGCCATGAACCTGAAAGCAACTCTTCAGATCAGGATAACAGGGAAAAATGAACACCATAAAATCGAATCCATTTTTAAAGGATTCGCCCGGGCATTGCGATTTGCAACAACAAGAACAGAAAGAGCTTTGGGAATTTTACCCAGTTCCAAAGGCAAACTTTAAGTAGAAATATGATTGGTATTTTAAAGTACAGGGCAGGAAACATTACTTCCGTTTCGAATGCACTACAGCGCCTTGATGCACATTATATAGTTACCGACGATATCGACCAGCTTAACTCATGTAAAGCAATACTTTTTCCGGGTGTTGGCCACGCTGCATCAGCAATGAATGACCTTCGAAAGAAAGGCCTTGATAACTGGCTCACTAAAACAGATAAACCTGTACTTGGCATATGCCTTGGTATGCAGCTCTTGTATGAATCAACAGAAGAAGGAGATACAAAGACACTCGGATTGATTCCGGGCCGCCTGATCAAATTTGACACTGATAAGGCAAAAGTACCACACATGGGCTGGAATCAGATTCAAACCCTCAAACAACATCCGCTTTTGAAATCTGTCAGCCCCGATCACTATTTTTATTTTGTGCACAGTTATTATGCACCTTTAAATGATTACACTCTTGCATCCTGTAGCTACATCAACTCATTTGCAGCAGTTACAGCTAAAGACAATTTTATGGGTGTTCAGTTTCATCCTGAAAAATCCGGTCAAATCGGGTCTCTGCTGATCCAAAATTTTCTTGATATCGTACAGAATGGAATAGACATAACTCTTAAATAAAAACAATTAAATGACTATCATTCCTGCAATTGACCTGCTCGACGGCCAGGTTGTCCGCCTTTATAAAGGCGATTATGAGAAGAAAAAAATCTACAATAATGACCCCTTCAGCCAGGCTAAATCGTTTGCTGACGCAGGATTCAAACGTATCCATGTAGTAGATCTGAACGGAGCCCGATCAGGCAATTTCGACAATCTTCCACATCTCCTTGATATAACGAAAACCCTGGATGTTGAAATTCAGACTGGTGGCGGTATTCGTACTTTTGAAGATGTAAAAAAACTGCTTGAAGACGGGATTACAAAAGTCATCTGCTCATCAATGGCAGTTCGAAATCCTGATGAGTGGACACGGGCACTGTTAACCTACCCGGACCGTTGTATACTCGGTATGGATTTAAAAGATGGGAAAATGGCTTATGGCGGCTGGGAAAAGACAACAGATCAGACGCTTGATTCATTTCTCACACCTATGATTGAATCCGGACTGAAAGAGGTGCTTTGCACGGATATTTCCAAAGACGGTACATTGCAGGGGCCGAACCTGGATCTCTATAAAGAACTGAAAAACCGGTTTCCTGATTTACAATGGATTGCTTCAGGAGGTGTCTCCTCTGTGAAGGATCTAAAAAATTTACAACAAATTGAAATGGATGCTGTAGTTGTCGGGAAAGCGTATTATGAAGGAAAAATATCCTTAAAGGAACTTCACTCTCTCAATAATTAATTCTTTCATTGTCTGATTGATTTTGTTGCTATATTCTTGTCTAATAACATGTTAGGATTTTAGCTTATTTTCCATGCTTACGAAACGAATCATACCCTGTCTCGATATTAAAGATGGACGCACAGTAAAAGGAGTAAATTTTATCGGGTTAAGAGATGCAGGTGATCCCGTAGAACTTGCGCGACGATATTCTGATGAAGGTGCTGATGAACTTGTGTTTCTCGATATCACAGCTACAAAAGAGAAGCGAAAAACCCTCGTGGATCTTGTAACCCGCATAGCCCGTGAGATCAATATTCCATTTACCGTTGGAGGTGGCATACGCACAGTCGATGAAATCAACGATATATTAAAAGCAGGAGCAGATAAAGTTTC
>SLKH01000162.1 GCA_007134665.1 Balneolaceae bacterium | reverse complement strand
TGAATGAAGAATGGAGAAGTAAAGGATCATACCCGATGATGCGAAAAATACTTTTCCGGACAGGCGGGTTACATCATGTCTCAAAACTTGCAAATAGTGAGAGGGTGGTAACAAATATTTTTCAGTTGACGGAACTGATGGCAAAAGCTGAAACAGATAAGGAGCTTGACCCTCCCGCTATGCTGAGATGGTTTCGAAGTAAAATTACCGAAAACACTGTTTCGGATGAAGAAACAATTCGGCTTGAAAGTGATGCGAACCTCGTAAAGATATCAACCATTCACAATAGTAAAGGTTTGGAGTTTCCTGTTGTATTTTGCCCGACCCTATGGGAAGGCAGGGATTTCAGAACCCGCAGCAAATTGATCGAAACCTGCCACCGGATTCATGCACCCTACGAGAGAGTAATAAATTATCAGCAATTTGCGAGTTCCGAAAGAGCGGAGGCAACGGATCAGGCACACTTTGAAGAGATTGCAGAGGAAGTGAGAAAGGCTTATGTCGCTTTAACGAGAGCAAAGTATGAATGCCGAATTTTTTGGGGAACGACCGATACTTCTCATTTATCGGGATTAGGTGCCATGCTGAAAGGAAAAGAGGTTATCAGAAAATCAATTATTAAGAAATTAAAAGTAGGGAAAAATGATCAACTGAAATCGGATGATTTTTATCATCACTTCAAAATGCTTGCAGATAAACACCCTGAATATATCCGCCTGCATACACCTGATACTTCCATATCCAGACCTGGCAGCCTGAAGCCGGTATATGAAGAAAGTCAGTTATCGGTCAGGAATTATGAAGGCCCGGATGAAATTGACAGATCAAAAAGATTATATAGTTTCACTTCTTTGTCGGGGCATCACGAAACAGACCTTGATGCTCCCGATTATGATCAATATCTCCAGGATTATCTCCATTATGCAATGCATCAAAGCGTCAGTATATCGGATGCCCCTGACATCTTTCAGTTCCCAAAAGGGAAAACAGCAGGAACATTCATCCATAAACTATTTGAACATGAAAAATTTGACTTCAGGTCAGCGGAACTTGAAGAAGAGGTTCTCCGGGAGATGTTAACCGACTTCGGGTTTGATGAGCGATGGGTAAAGGTATTAAATCAGATGATGCTGAATGTTTCAAATGCCGATTATGGAGAGTTTAAACTGAATCAGGTCAGCCCGGATCAAATGTTAAAAGAGATGGAATTTTATTTTCCTGTCAGTGACCTGCAATCAGGGGACATAAAAAATCTTATAAGAGGTAATGGGACTCAATATCATAATAACGGCACCAATACCAATTTTATGAAAGGGTTTATTGACCTTGTTGCAAGGCAGAATGATAAATATTACATAGTGGATTATAAATCGAACTATCTTGGGGACAAGCCCCGAAATTATTCACCTGATCTGTTAAAAAATGAGATTTTAAAATCGAATTATGATATCCAGTATTATCTCTATACAGTTGCTTTGGTCAAATATCTTAAACAAAGAGTTCCCGGTTTTAATTATCGCCGTTCATTCGGTGGGGTCTTTTATCTTTTTGTAAGGGGTATTGAAGAGAAGGAAAGCAACGGCATCTACTTTGATTTGCCTGATGAGGGTCTGATCGGGGAACTTGAGAATCATTTGTATCAGAAGGGGTGGCCTGATGAATAGATTTCCGGAATGGGTTGAACAAGGATTTAAATCGGGCTGGATTGGGAGATATGAACGACAGCTGCTTTTCTTTCTGAGGGAAGAATATGGTTCTTTAAATGAAGATGCGGCCATTGTAGCCTTGTTTTTGTCACTGTTTGAGCGGTCTGGCCATGTGTGTCTGCCTCTTAATGTACCTGTTCAGGAATGGTTACAAGTATTAGACCTGGAAAATCCCGGTATCAATCAAAATAAAATTATCAGGCCGGATCATCTCTTAAAGCACAATGCATTTGGCTCTCCGGAAGATCAGGTTCCGTTTGTGATAGAACATGATAATATCTATATCCGGCGTGATTGGTTGTATGAACTGTTTGTAGCAGAATCTCTTAAGGAGATCTCTTCTGATAAAATTAAATTACCTTCCGGAAAAGATTATGAGGAAATTATTAGCCGGTTTTTCAGTGAACGTTCTGATATGCCGGACTGGCAAAAAGTGGCATCTGCACTCTCATTGAAGAACCGGTTTCTGGTAATATCCGGTGGCCCGGGAACCGGGAAAACGACTACAGTTGCCCAAATCATATCACTCCTTCTTTATGTATATGGTACAAGTTATCGAATCGCATTGACAGCACCGACGGGTAAGGCTGCTGCCCGAATGACACAAGCTCTCAGGAAGAATATTGCCGGACACCTGGTTCCTGATGAATTGAAGCCGGGTTGGCCCGATGAAGCGAAGACATTACATCGATTGTTAACTGCTTTTGATCACCGGGGAATATTGCCAGACCCGGAGATCAGGAAGTTACCGTATGATTTGATCGTAGTTGACGAAGCGTCTATGATCGATCTGAAGATGATGGGCCGGCTTTTAAAGCATCTCAGAGCCGATACAAAGCTGATCTTACTGGGTGATAAAGATCAGCTCTCATCTGTGGAGGCAGGTTCGGTTCTTGCAGATATTTGTGACAAACAGGTAAATCGGTTTTCTGCAGCTATTGCTGATTTTTTAAAACAATTTGGATTTAAAAATATTCAGGAATCGGATGATGAAACCGGGTTTTCGGATTCTATAGTTTACCTGACAAAAAGTTATCGGTTTCGGAGTGATAGCGGGATTGCTGTCCTGGCAGATTCAGTTAACAAAATGAATGCAGAAAAATCTGAAAAACTCATTGTGGATCATCAGTCTAAAGAGATCTCATTTCAGCCGTTTCATTATAAATCTGATGATTTGAAAAGCCTGTTTTCATCCATCGCAGATAGAATTCAGCGTTTATCAAATCTCAGCCATGATTTATTGATTCGATATTGGTCAGAGGATATCTGGCTAACTGTTATCAGGCGGGGCCCTTTTGGGTCGGTATCACTAAATAAAATGGTTGAAGATTACCTGGTTAAAGAACGATTTATAACTCCGGATTCAGGGTGGTATCATGGCCGGCCGATCCTGGTCACCCGGAATGATTATTCACTTGGTGTTTTTAATGGGGATCTCGGGGTTTGTGTTAAAGCGTCCGGAGGGAGTTTCCAGGTTTTATTTACTGATTCAGATGGGAATATCAAGCGTGTTTATCCGCATAGAATACAACATTTTGAACCTGCTTTTTTACTAACAGTGCATAAAAGCCAGGGATCGGAATTTAATAACGTAAGCCTGCTGCTGCCCGATAGAGATACTCAACTTTTGACCAGGGAATTAATCTATACTGCTATTACACGTGCCAGGAATTCCTTCAGAGTGGCAGGAAGGATGGATTTGTTAAAGAAAGGAATCGAAAGAAAAACAGAGAGATTTACCGGCCTGAAATCACGTTTACATCATTCCTGATTACATGGGACGGGCCTCTTCTGACACCCGGCTGACCCGGAACGTTTTGAACCCAAAAGGTCTGACGACATTTTGGGTTTGCACTTATGATTGTGCCTTAAACCTTTGTGCTTCAACGTTTGGGTTTACTTCATCAAGGGCCGCCTTAAAAAGAAGTAACGATAACCTGTTGTCCTTTCAGAACCCGACAGGCCTGCAGGGAACAATGACAAGGAAAACATTGGGATAAAATCAAATCTTTACCGATTTACCCGGAACAAAAAAAGAAAAGGAAAGTAGAAGAGAATGAATGGTAGTATGATGACCCTTTTATACCCCGAAAAAGCCAACGTAGCAGAGAAGCCCGGTTGATCGCCGGGTTTCTTCATTTTATAATCGTATTACCGGGATATTCTTGCCGATGAGCTATTTAAAGATCCGGAATGGATTGAAACCTGGATTGCAGAATCCTTCAAGGATACTTCTGAAATACTGGATTTATTTTGGAGGCTGCTAATGAAAAAATTTACGAGAGTAAAAGGATCCGTTGGAGGATTTCTCGGATTCAACGTGAGAAATTATTTCAATTTAGTATATATACAATTGCAAGAAGTATCCCGATTAGCACCAGAATACCAAGAGAGTTTTTGGTAAGTCCATAGAAATAATCATCCTGAAAGGCTTTGACCCCTGAAGCAACATACCAGAAGCCGGCAATCAAAAGCACGCTTCCAAGAATTGCGAAGGGAATATACCTGAAGATGAGGGAATTGTCGGGTTGCTGAAATGAATCTATAACTGTTGCAACATAGAAAAAAAGAGCGGTAAAACCGGTCAGGATTATCAAAACCCCACAGATAACAGAGATGACCGGAAGGCTATGTCGGAGGAGCTGCATAGAAGGGAAAATCAGTTTTGAAAGATAAATTGAGTCACTCGTTCCGAGAGCCATTTTCGGAACTCATCAGTGGTTGGCGGAGAATGTTTGCTGTTTTCAAGGAGTTCGGTTTCCAAATTTGGGATCATTGATTTAGCCCGGCGAATCAGTTCTCTTCCCGGGAAAGAAATATCATCTTCAGCACCAATTACCAGACAGGGCATGGTCAG
>SLKH01000161.1 GCA_007134665.1 Balneolaceae bacterium | reverse complement strand
GTCGTTACCTGTCAGTAAATTTCGATATGAAGTGATATAAGCCGATGGATGATATTTATAATAACCTTCAATACTGACTGAAGTATACCTTCCCGGTTCAAGCAGAAATGATACGGAAGAATGATATGCTTTCGGTTGCTTGATTCTGCTATCATGCGACCAGACAGTAAAGTTGGGTACCAGGGAACTGGGGCCGACACTTGTAATTTCGAATTGGTTAATAAACTGCCTGTAAATTCCACCGGATAGCTGGAGGCTCCAGGTTCCAATTGATGATTCCGGCTGGTCAAATTGAAAACTGATTCTTGGTTCAGCATATATGTTACTGAGAAGGGAATTAATCGTAAACCTTGACCCGGTAGTAATTTTAAAGTTGGTACCCGGCATCCAAACTCCACTCAGGTAAGTACTGTATATATTTGAACGAGTTTCATTTAGAGTAGGCAGGTAGAAAAAATCTGTAAGTTGAAAATTGGACTCAACCCGATCGTACTGAAACCCTGACTGAATTGAAAACCGGGGGGTGAATGTATAGCTAATATCGGCTTTGCTTATCAGGTGCCGGATCATATTTGAATCGGTTTGTGAAGCACCCAGTTCAACATTATTTGATAGATGATCAAAAATTGAGGATTCAGGTAACCCCGCAGCCAGAAACTGAATCGACTGATCATCAAACATTACATATTGATGATTGAGCTCATTTCTACTATAACTCAATTGAAAACTGAGGTCAAGCCGGGGTGTCGCGAGCCAATCGTATTTCAAACCGGTTGCCAGGTTATTCCATTCATAACTGTCTTGCGAATACATATACAGATTTTCAGATGACTGGAGTTCACTGGCAAGTAAATTTGTGCTCACTTCATTTGCACCGGTATATAATGTGAATGAAAGTGAATGATAAGGATCCGATTCATAACGCGATGAAAAGTGAAAATCATGATAACTAATATCAGACTGGTGATCGGCTGACTGGAAAATACGCTCATTATCACCACTAAGTATCGAATAGGTCAGAGGGTCAACAAGATCCCATTCACTAAGTGCATCTGATAGGGTAGGATCCTGATAGATATTCCAAAATGATGTTCTGAATGCTGACATCAGATAAAGAGCAGAATCTTCATCTCCTTCGTGTTTAAAATTTACTCTAAGATTGGTATTTACCGGGTCGATTTGTAAAAGGGCATTCTTATTTTCTTTATATGAAGTATCATGTAACAAGTTAATCTTGCCTCCAATCAGGCTTCCGGAAGCAGCGTCATATCCTGCTTTATTAATTGAAACACGTCCGACTGCGAAAGGGCTGAAAGAACTAAATAATTGTCCGAAGCTATAAGGATTATATATAGGAATCCCATCCAGGAATATTCTGTGGTCACCACGTTGCCCTCCCTGAAGATGCAGGTCAGTTAATGGAATACCATGTTGTATCCCCGTAAAAAGGCTCAGGCTATGTATGGCATCGTTTGAGCGGGAACCAGTGTTCCAATCGCTAAATGTTCGGGCAGGCCTGGAATCGGTATGGCCAAATGGCAGCATAGGATGGTGAGCAGAGATAACAATAGGACGAAAATCTACTTGTCCGGGTTCTAACTGAATATTTTCCCTGATATCCTCATCAGGATTCACAGTGATATGTTTTCTTACCGGCTCATATCCGATATAAGAGAAAATCAGCTCATGCTCACCGGTCAATATTTTGTTGATACTAAAATGCCCTGCATTACCTGTACTTGTTCCTCCGGATGCATCTGCGAACATAACAGTGGCTCCGGGTAGTGGTTCACCTGTTTGGGCATCTGTAATCCTTCCGGCAAAAGATCCATAAGAAGATGAAATCAAAGAAGTTTTAACAATTACATATGTGCCGGAAGAGAGAATAATATAATCCAGGCCTGAATCCCTTAGAACAATTGATAGTATTTCCTGGATTGACTTATTAAGCAGACGCTGGTAGATGTAATATTCCTCAACGATTTGGGGATCATAAATCAAGTCAACATTCGTTTCATTTACTATTTTTTCAAGGACTACTGATAGTGATTGACCGGAAAAGTCGAACGAATATAGCTCATTATCCAGTTGTTGGGAAACGGCAATTTCTGATAAAGAAACAACCAGTATGCCAAGAATCAGAATCAGGTATTTTGCTGAGTGCATCATAGGCACTATTGCCTGGAAATTCTGTAACCATTTGCAGTTTTTGAATAGGTCAGGCCTTTGACAATCGTGATGTCTGCAAGAATAGATTCAACATTTTCAGGGTCGGAGTAAAAAGTTGTCAGGACTGAATTTTGTATTTCCTGATCATCAGCAGATATAATGATGTCATATTTTCGTTCAAGTTCCCTGAAAATCACATACAGTGGCTCATTGATAAAGGCGAGGTTTTGATTTCTCCATGCAAGTACATTTTCAACGGATATGGTCACCGGATCTTCAGGTTGTATCATATTATTCCGCCACTCACTGAAATTACCTTCAATCAATCTGACTTTATGATCGGGTGACTGTTCAGGGTAAAACTGGACGGAGCCGGAGGTTACTGATACAGTTGTTCTGGAACCTGGATCATCGGCCCATGAACGGACATTAAATTTGGTTCCGGTTACTTCAATGATGGTATTATTTGCATAAACCACAAAGGGATTATCGTTATTTTGTACTTCAAAATAAGCTTCACCATTTAATCTTATATTTCTATTTGTGATTCCATACAACCGGTTGTGGCTAATTTCAGACCCACTATTGAGTTCTACATCTGTCCCGTCGGAGAGAGTAAATGCAAAAATTTCCCCATTTGGGACGATATATTTTTTTTCTGTTGACAGGTATCCGATGATCGCTGCAACGAAAAATACTGCTGCAACAGCCAGATATTTTAAAAAGTAGGAATTTGAATTTAATTTCTCTTCGTTATCTTCCGGTTCAAAACCAAGCTTTCTGTTTACGTTGAGCAGTGCATCTTCTGTTTCAGAATCCGGAATGCCCGGTTCATCAAATTGAACATCACGGCTGTGTTCCCAAACCCTTTTGAGATCTTCACGTTCCGTTTCAGTTAATTCATTAAATAAACGGTCGAGATCCCGGTCTTTTTTATTTTTATTATTCCAGGATTTATCAGCCATAACCTATTTTTCTTATTTCTGAGTAGTGATCATCGTAATAGCTTTGAATATTTTTCATTGCCTGTACGATATGGTTGTTAACCGTCCACTTTGACACGTTCATTACTTCTGCAATTTCTTCATGATCCAATCCTTCATACCTGCTTAATCTGAAAGCTTCGCGCTGACGTTCAGGAAGTTTCATGATCCATTGTTTCAGTAGTTCGAGCTGATGGTTTGTACCATCATCTTCTGATTCATATTGTAAAGAATTTTCTGCCGATAAATCAACGAGTTCCAACCCTACATCTTCATATGAACGATTCCGAAGTTGATTTAATGATAGATTGCGTACCATTTTATAAAGATACGCTTTAATTGAAAGATCGGCATCGATCGTTTCACGTTTGTGCCAAAGTTTTATGAATGCATCCTGAGTAATATCGGAAGCAGAACTTTTATCTTTCAGGTAACTGAATGCATATCTTACGAGAGAAGCATACAATTCTCTGAAAAGTTGATCAAATGCATCTTTATCAGACTTTGATATTCGTTCCGCAAGTTGCGACAATTTATCGGATGATAATTCATTCATAGATTCGGTTATAAATTTTACACCTCAGAAATAAATAATAACTATGCGCATAAATCTTTTTTTATAAGATTCGTTTGTTTTTTTCTGAAAATTTATTTTTGAATCGTATTCAGATGGGAGGGTTTCGTTGTTTAGTTCAAGGTTAAACAATTGCAGTGCAATTCTTAACAGTAAATAGGTAAGTAGAGCTGAAGATATTACGATTTACAAAATTTTACATTTAGAGCGCCTCGGCTGCCACCTCCCTGGTGGCTGACGAGTTCAGGTAACCGGCCGGTATTGTTAAATTCGACAGACGAGGATATGGGCAGGGTTGGTGATATGGGTGGTGAGACTCGTCAGTCGAAGCCGGACGGGTTCGCCATCGTACCCATAAACAGGATTGTGTTGGATTCAACTTCACGGATTACATAGAAATAGGGGCGGTCGAACCGTAAGTCAATGGTCTGAGGGGCGCTTGTAACACCCATTTCAATCGATGTCACGGCTGCAGCTTCTGTTCCTTCCTCATCAACACGAATAAATGACTTGTGTTTTGTATCACTGATGTAGAGGTCATCATAGATGGAATTTATCCTGCTGAAATCAGAGGCTGCAGGGTCAAATGCATCCGTAATTCCTAAAGACTGCAATATTTCCTTGAACCCATCAATTTCATATTCCAACTCGAACTTCGGCATTTCAAGGTTTACTGCTGCTTTGCCGAATGAGCTGGTTATGGCTTTCCAGTCATCCCAGGAAATACCCTGAAGCCAGGTATCAAGATTCGCATTTTCATCAGGCAGCACAAGTGTCATCGCAAAACCGGCATCACCATAAAACAGATTTATTGCCTGATAATCATCACCTGAGGTGTATTGGAGATTCTC
>SLKH01000338.1 GCA_007134665.1 Balneolaceae bacterium | reverse complement strand
GTGGGTGGTGAAATCATTCGTAACCTTACTTATGATAACCCGGATCAATTGATTCCTGTTGATTCGGAACATTCTGCGATGTTACAGTGCCTGGTGGGGGAATCTGCTGAACGTATTGAAAAAATTATCATTACTGCGAGTGGCGGCCCGTTTCGGGAATGGCCGAAAGACCGGATGTCAGAAATTTCAGTTGAAGACGCCCTTTCACATCCAAACTGGGAAATGGGTAACAAAATTACCATCGATTCATCGACTTTAATGAATAAGGGACTGGAAATCATTGAAGCATATTGGCTGTACGATATCCCATTTGAAAAAATTGAACCGGTTATACACCCGCAGAGTATTATTCACTCTGTAATCGAATTTGTGGATGGTTCATCAAAAGCACAACTTGGCCCCCCAGATATGAAAGTGCCTATTATCTATTCGCTTACATACCCGGACCGTTTACCACTGGATACGCCAAGAATTAACTGGAATCAACAGTTTGACCTGAATTTTGAACCGGTTAATTTTGAACGGTTTCCATGTTTGAGACTGGCAATTGAAGCGGGCAGATCGGGTGGTCATGCTCCAGCAGTATTGAATGCTGCAAATGAGGTTGCAGTTGACCGGTTTTTAAAAAAAGAAATTAAGTATATTGACATCGCTAAAATTGTGGAGAATTGCCTGTCAAAAATAAACAGGAATACGGATCTTACCTCGCAATCGTTATATGAGGTGGATCGGGAAACCCGCGATCTGGCAAAAATATTATGATTAACGTGTTTTTATGGAATGGATAATCGGTTTATTAAGCACAATTGGCATCTTTATTGGAGCCATATTTATCCTTGTGTTTATACATGAATTAGGGCATTTTTTAACAGCCAAATGGTTTAAAATGAGGGTTGACCAATTTTCTATTGGTTTCCCCCCAAAAATATTTGGTGTAAAAAAAGGAGAGACGGAATATGTTCTTGGAGCTACTCCACTTGGCGGATATGTAAAAATTGCTGGTATGATCGACGAAAGTATGGATACCGATTTTGTCGAGAATGAACCAAGTGAAGATGAATTTCGGAGCAAGCCTGTATGGCAGAGGATTATCGTAATTCTTGCAGGAGTGATATTCAATGTAATCCTGGCCTTTTTTATCTATACTGGAATGGCCTGGCACTATGGGGAAGACGTACTGCCGGTAGATTCAATTGAGGGGGTTTATATACCTGAAAACAGTCTTGCAGATGAACTTGGCTTTCAAACCGGAGACCGAATCATCGGAGTGAATAATCAGGAAGTTGAATACTTCAATCAGTTGTTTAGCCCGTCTGCTATAACCGGAAGAGATTTAACTTTTATGGTCGATCGTGAGGGGGAGATCCTCAATCTGAGTACCCCTGACAATTTTCTGGACAGGCTGAATACAGATCAATTCCTCGATATCAGCTGGGTTTTACCAAGTAAAATTGAAGCTGTCAACAGCGGAACTCCTGCTGAAGAAGCGGGTCTTCAGGCAGGGGACGAAATAATCGCTTTTGACGGTGAGCAAATTGCTTATTGGATTCAGCTTACGGAGCGAATCCGCAATTCAGAAGGAGATATTACACTTACCATAAGAAGGGATGGTGATGTGATGGATGTAACTCTTGCACCTGATGAAGAAACCCGGATGATAGGTATTCAGGCATATAATCTCGGTAGTACATTTGAGCAAATCAACCATAATCTTGCAAGCTCATTTGGTGTGGGTTATAGCCAGACCGGAGATACATTTGTAGGGATTATCCAGGGGTTACAAAAACTTTTTACGGGTTCGATTTCTGTCAGGGATAATCTTGGCGGGCCTGTTGCAATTGCAACGATTACAAAAGCGGAAACAGACCGTGGAGGATGGAGAGGTTTTTGGAATATCACCGCATTTCTAAGCATCACGCTGGCTATCATGAATATGCTGCCGATTCCGGCACTTGACGGCGGACATTTCATGTTTCTTGTTTATGAAGGCATCACGAGGCGAGAACCTTCGGCCAAAGTCAGGATGGCACTTCAACAAATCGGTTTCATATTGTTAATAGGTATATTTATACTTGTAACCTTTAACGATATACTTAGAACAATCGGTAACTAACTTCAAATGCTCGCTTCCGAGGGATACCCGACGATTATTGTCGTTTTATTGTTTGCCGTTTTAGTTGCGTGGGGCGTATCATTTGTTGATCATTGGTTAGTCTATGTGGTATATGGTGTACTTTTTCTGCTTTGCGGGCTGATCGTATTTTTTTTTCGGGACCCGGAACGCAATGTACCCACTGATTCCAATCTGATCGTGGCACCTGCAGACGGGAAAATAGTTCTTATCAGGGGAACGGAAGAGACAGAGTACATCGGTGATAGTGTGACCCAAATAAGTATTTTTCTATCCCCATTGGATGTTCATGTTAACCGTGTACCTGTTGAGGGTGAACTTGAATATTTGAAATACTACCCGGGAAAATATCTCATGGCATGGGAAGATCATGCTTCCGAGCTTAATGAACGGGCTCATTTCGGAGTAAAACATCCAAGTGGTATTAAATTTCTTTTTAAACAGATTACAGGTTTTTTGGCGCGAAGGATTGTGTACAATATCCGGGAAGGAGATAAATTAAGAACAGGTGAACGCTTTGGAATTATGAAATTTGGATCCAGGATGGATGTTTTAGTGCCGGGCTCAGTTGAACTGAGTGTAAAAGAAGGTGACAAAACAGTTGCAGGTGAAACAATTCTTGGAGTGATCAGGCAATGAAATACCCTATTCAAAAGCTGAAAAAACTCAGGTTTCGCCGTCAGCGATCACAGCGAAGGAGAAAACCGATTCCAAGAATTGTTGTTCCCAGTTTTTTTACACTCATGAATCTCTTTTGTGGGTTTCTTTCGGTGATACTTGTTGCAGATGGGAATTTTATTTTAGGTGCGTGGCTTATCGTTTTGTCAGGCCTGTTTGATTCACTTGATGGTGTGATGGCACGTCTTGCGAATGCTCAGAGTGAATTTGGTGTTGAACTCGACTCTATCAGTGATGTGGTTTCTTTTGGTGTTGCCCCCGGATTTTTAATTTATCACTATGGGTTGAGTGAGTTTGGTATTCCCGGGATCATACTGAGTTCGTTGCCGCCGGTTTGTGCTGCAATAAGGCTTGCACGATTTAATGTGGATGCGAAATCAGCAGAATTAGAAGATTTCAGAGGGTTACCTGTCCCTGCCCAGGCTATTATCTTCGCAGCATTTGTCTTGACATTTGTAAACAGGCCAGAAGTGTTTGAAGTTTTTGAACACGGGGTATCAGGTGTATTGATACCGATTGTCGTTATAATTTCATTTCTGATGGTCAGTACCATTCCATTTGATAAAGTACCCAAGTTTGATAAGCACTCATTTCAGACAAAAAAAGCAAAGTTCCTTCAATTTTTAATTTATCTCATCATTATTATCATTTTTCAGGAATATGGACTAATGTTTGTCCTGACGGTCTATATCCTAAAAGGCCTGGTGAGAGGTGCCTGGATGTTTTGGAATGATGAACTTGGAGGGAACGGCACAGTTCAGCCGCCTGATGATATGTTGAACAAATAGGGATGGTCAAAGCCCAAATATTCTGTGAATATTGAAACCGAACCTAAACTCACCATTCAGAAATTGGTCGACATTATTTGCCATAATATATGGTTCATTATGCCATTGGGAAGAAGTAAAGAAAATCTGAAATAGATGTCCGCCGGTGTCAATATTTAACGAAAGGGCCATATTAGTATGAGTACCAGGATTTCGATTTCCAAGAACAGGGAGCAGCTCAGTACTTACAGAAAAACGGTCATTTATTTTATAAGCAGCTATGAGGCCGATTCCAAATAATCGATGATAATTCTGACCGGTAGTACGCTGGAAATAGGTAATCATCGGTGAAGCCTGCAAGCTTATTCGATGAAACTTTCTGGCAAGCATAATTGCCGCTTGATAATTTAACCGGTCTGAAAATTCAAGTCCTGACAGGTTTGTAACGGACGATGCCATTTTTATCGTGATACTCAGAGGAATTTGTCCATCCTCTGTCTGCTTTAATAATCCATATTTACTGTTCAGGTCGACAACTTTATGGAACGTCATCCTGCCAAGTCCAATCGAAAACCTGTCACTTATTCCATACTCAAGGCCAAGTCGTGTGTTGGCTCCATCATCCAGCCCGTAAAAATGTTCTATCCCATTTTTGACCAGGCCAAATGTATGCAATATGGTACTATTCAGATTACGTTTAGGTGTGATTTGAACTGTACTAAGTCCTGCATTGGCAGTGGCAGGAAATATTTCTACATAGTCAGGGCCGGTATCTGCTCTTTCACGTTGCAGTTGGGCATCTGATATTTCATAGCATAAAAAAGTAAATGCAAAGAGTATCAGGGATTTTCTAATGAATGTTCTGCATAAACCGTTTATGATATTCTGAGACATATTAATCAAAGATTGTTATTGTAATGCTTCTCTTTCAACTGGTTGCATTTCTGCGGAGATATGAACTTCGATTTCATCTCTGACACGATAAAACAGGATCCCGGGGGGTT
>SLKH01000337.1 GCA_007134665.1 Balneolaceae bacterium | reverse complement strand
GATTTATCCCTGTTATATTTTCCGAAATTAAATTCAATCGGAAAGCTTGTCTCACTCACATTGAAGCCGTTTAAAATCAACCGCTTCAGACTTGAAAGAACCAGATTGAGAGACAGGGACTGGATGGCCGGGTGCCTGAACCGTGAATATGAAAAATTCGGTTCCCGAATCGAACAGAATGCGGAAGGTTCTTTCGAACTTCAGTGGAAAATGTAATCTCAACCATTACATATCATGTTGCATTTTCCCTCTAACCATCATCAGTCATTTATTATACATTTATATTAAAACGGGAAATAAATCAAACAGGGTGATTATGAATAAGAAACAATCAAATATGAAGGAATCACCATTTGACCAGGAAACAATACAGTATTTCAAAGATTTACTGTTGAATAAAAGAGAGGAGGCACAGACTCAAATTGATATTCTTGAAGACAGGATTACAAACCTGGATGAAGCGGATGATGCCGATTTGTCGTCGTTTACCCATCATCTCGGTGATGTCGGGTCGGAAGTAGAAGAAGATGAGATGAATTTCCAGCTCCTGGAGCGAACGAAGAAATATGTGAATGAAATCAATGACGCTCTTGAGCGAATTGAGAATGGAACCTATGGTATTTGTGAAGCTACTGGTAAACCGATTGAAAAAGGCAGGCTGGATGCCGTTCCGCATACCCGGTTTAGTATGGAAGCAAAAGAGAAAGGCCTGGATAAATAATAAAGGTGCTGAAATAGAGAGGCATCAGGAATGTTTAAAGATAGAAAAGATGCGGGTTTACAGCTTGCAGAAGCATTATCGCCATTAAAACATGAGGAACCGCTGATACTGGCTATTCCCAGAGCAACACATCTTTTTGAAGAAGAAGGAGCCATGAATCAGGTAGCAGATCAGGCAGGATCCTGGTTTGAGAAATATCTACACAAAAAACATCTCGAAATTGACAAAGGTTTCATCGTTTAACAGGAACTGGTATGAAAAGAAAAAAGAAAGGGATTGATTTTAAACAGGAACGCACACGTATTTATGACGACCAGAATCCCGATGTTTACCGGGAAAAGAAGAAGTATAAAGAACCGACGGTTTGTTCTGAATGCGGGGCGGTATTCCGAAAAGGCAGATGGAGCTGGGATACATCGGTTGAGGATGCTCAAACCGCTGTTTGTCCTGCATGCAGACGTATCAGCGACAAATACCCTGCCGGAATTCTGGAAATCAGCGGTTCATTTTCTGAAGATCATAAGGATGAAATTCTGAAATTGATCCGGAATAAAGCAAAAGCCGAAAAAAATGAACATCCGCTTGAACGTATCATGGATATTGAGCATCAGGATGGGAAAAAGGTGATTAGCACGACCGGATTTCATCTCGCCCGGAGGCTGGGTGATGCACTGAAAGATGCTTATCAGGGTGAGTTGGATATTTCCTACGATGCTGAAAATTTTATCCGCGTCTACTGGAATCGGTAGTAGAGATTTAAAGAATAAAAACTTCAGACAGCCCGGAATTTTCTTCTGTAGTTAGAAGGTGATAATCCAACAGAATCCCGAAATAGATTACGAAATGTTTTCGGGTCGTTGTATCCGCATTGATACATCACTTCATTGACCTGGTGTTCACTGTTTTCCAGTAAATTCCTGGCAGTTTCAATCCGGATTTTTTGTAAATATTTATGCGGTGTCAAACCGGTAGCTTTTTTAAATCTTCGATAGACAGTTCTTCGGCTTGCAGGTATTTTTTCTGTAAGGTCACTGATGGAAACATCTTCTTTGTAGTGGTTTTCGATAAGTTCCTGGAGCCTGGTAACAACAGGATCCTGGTGCTTCCTGGCAGGCTTAAATTCACTGAAATAAGATTGAGTGGACCGGTCTGGATCAATAGCAAACATTTTGGCAATTTTTAAGCTCATCTCAACGCCGCATATTTTTTTAATCAGATGCAACATCAGATGAAAACTGGAGGTCGCGCCACCACTGGTATAAACTCCCGAATGATCTGTCAGCACTGCATTCTCATCAATGATGACATCCGGGTATAACCGGCTGAATGTGTCCATATACATCAGGTGTGTTGTCGCTTTTTTATTTCTAAGGATTCCGGCTGTGCCAGCGAGAAATGCTCCTGTACAAAAAGTGGCAACTTCAGCTCCTTTTTGATACTGTTTTTGAAGCCAGGGAATCCATGCAGTATTTATTCGAATCGATTCAGACAGCTCTTCGGCATTAAATGCCGGTATCAGTATCAGGTCAGGTGTCTTGTTAAAAACTCTTTGTTTCTTAGATCCATTAACAAATCTGTTGTTGGAAGTCTGGATCAGAGGTTGAATCGGTTTGACAGAGCCATTTTTCAATTCGAGTTGTTCGATTTGAAAAGGTGCATCTTTACCTGCCTGCATTGAAAAATGATTTACAGAGGTAAATACATCCATAATCGCTGCAAGGCTTACTGGACGGTAGTTACCTGTTACAATCACGGTTATTATAGTCATGATTCTGAAATAATGATTTCATGTTTTTTGAATCAGAAAGAATGGAAAGTATAGCTCATTAGTATATGTTCTCTCTGCATTTAATGCTCGATTACCGTAAATCTAATAAAGCAAAATGAATAAATCAGATTTCGACTCAAATCCTTTAATGATCCCGGCCCCCAGGAAGGAAATTAAGGTTCACTATCGGATGATGGTGCGCATACATTATCCGGCGCCGCCGGTAGCGCCTCCACCGGCGGATCCAAAGGAAGCTCCTGTGCCGCCCGATGTGCCTGAAAATGATGATGAGCCGGATGCAGGAAGTTTTGCCATGGAACTGGCGATGGATGCCGGGGTATGAGTGGAACCCGCCATCAGGTATATCCAGGTGAAGAGTATTGCATTTTGGTCTTCAGCTGATTCAATGACTGTTTTTATTTGATTTTCAGAAAGATGAAAAGCCGTTGCATAGAATTCATCCCGTTCTCTCTGCTGCTGCCGTTCCCGGGCTAACGTTTCTTCTTCCCGGAGAACATGTTCGAGGGTAAGTTCAGGTGTATTGATGTGAATATTCGGTTATGCTTTGTAATGTCAGTCTGCAAAAAAATAGATGTCACAAAATCGGTTGCAGCTTGGTGAATTGGAACTTACTATTAAAAAGTTTAGGGATAACCCAGATCATTCTGAACGGGCCAGGCACTTAAACATTCAGGGGTTTTAGCTCCTGCAATCTCTTAATCTGTTACTTAATAATATGACTTACAACATGGAACTGTTTACTGAAGATGTGATGTATAATGCGGTTTTAGAGAACGACTCTTCATTTGATGGTCTGTTTTACCTGGGTGTAAAAACTACAGGGATTTTTTGTCGCCCTTCCTGCAGGGCCCGAAATCCCAAAAAAGAAAATGTTGAGTTTTTCCCTGCGGCCAAAGATGCACTTGCCTGCGGCTACCGCCCGTGTAAGATTTGCACCCCGATGGAGAAACCTGATCAGACACCCGGAGAAATCAGAAAGCTAATCGATGACATTACTGCTGATCCCTCTTTTAAATTGAAAGAACAGGATCTCAGAGATCGTGGACTGGAACCGAACCGTGTTCGCCGATGGTTTCAAAAACATCATGGAATGACGTTTTATGCTTATCAGCGGATGATACGCTTAAACACTGCATTTAAAAAAATTCAAAATGGTGAAAAAGTGTCTAAAACAGCATTTGAAACCGGTTATGACTCTTTAAGCGGGTTTCAGGATTCATTTAAATCGGTGTTCGGAATCAGTCCTTCTCAAAGCAGGAATAATCGTATAATCGATGTTAGCCGAATAGAGACTCCGCTGGGACCCATGATAGCCGGTGCAATTGATGAGCAGCTCTGTCTGCTTGAATTTACCAGCCGGAGAATGCTGGAATCGGAATTCAGGGACCTGTCGAAACGCCTTGATGCAATACCGGTTCAGGGTGAATGCCTGTTATTCGAAGAACTTACTCAACAGCTGGATCGCTATTTCGATGGAACACTGAAGAATTTTAAGATCCCGTTATTGACACCGGGAACTCAATTTCAGAAAAAAATCTGGGACCAGCTTCAGAATATCCCGTATGGAGCAACCTGTTCATATCTTGATCAGGCGGAGGCAATTGGTAAACCAAAAGCAGTCAGGGCAGTCGCAAATGCAAATGGCATGAACAGGATCGCAATCATTATCCCGTGTCACCGGGTGATCGGAAAAGATGGTAAACTAACTGGTTATGGCGGCGGTTTATGGAGAAAAAAATATCTTCTTGACCTGGAAAGAAGGAATGTTTAACCCAAAATTGTCATTGGAACATTGACCCAGATTCCGGCTAATGTCATGTTACCAAATAAGTTACGAATTAAGCCTGTCAGGTTTTGATGTTCCGGGTATTATAAACGATCATTCAACTACGGGCTGAAGTCCCGTGGCTACACTCTGTCATCCCTGAAAGGGATCCCGCTGGTATGGGGACTTTTTGTGATTGGGATTTCCTGTATAGTGCCCGACAGGCAACGAATGCCGATTAAGCCACAATTCCGCAATTCCAGCCTTTTCGATTCATCGGATGACGGGGAGTCATACGATGAAGG